>CAJXKR010000010.1 GCA_913055815.1 uncultured Desulfohalobiaceae bacterium
AAGGCGTATTTTTCTTCTCAAACATTTGTGCAAAGCGCATAATTACTCCTTTTTGGGTTATGATTCGACTTTTAGTTTCACCTCAAAATCTGGTGTATCATCTACTCAGTTTATCCGTGTTATATCCAAACAGTATTTTATGCAAGAATAATGCAATTATAAAAAATCTTTTTTCACTGCCCGTTTTCCGGTCCTGCAGTATTGCATAGGTAACACATCAGTAAAGATTCTTGCATACGTCTTCATTAGAAGGGTATATAAATGCAGACCCATTGATTATTTTTGTGACTAATCCCGTTTCAAGATTGCGAAGGCAAGGATGTAATTTTTTGCAATACTGCGACTATATGATTGTAAAGAAATATCGCATACAATTGTGGCAAGTCAGGCAAAGATGGCGAAATTGTCCATGACAGGTGTCTAAATGACTGTATATAGTTGAGTTGGAGGCCTATCGGATAACCCGGCAAAAGACAGTTTCACTGCAAGGTCTCTCCCGAATAACCTATATTGAGATAATGCCGGTGCACAATGTGGATATACTTGTTTGCGGAGCTATTTCCAATCTCTACGCCAGGATGATCGAGGGGCAGGGAATCGAATTGATAGCTTTCATCTCAGGCAATTTTCGGGATGTCTTTAACGCTTATTTAAATGGCACTATCATGGTAAATTACAGTATGCTTAGATTGTGAATAGCCCGTGCGACCAGCTCTTTTCCGGTGCCGGTAGGCCCATGAACTAAAACAGCACTGTCGCTTTCAGCTATATCCGGCAAAAAAGAAAGGATTTTTTGCAGTTGCGGACTTTTGTCCACAATATCCCCTTTTACATACTGCTTTTCGATCTGGCGTCGAAGCTCTTTCAAGTCGGAAACATCGACCTGCGGCTCTTTACTGGAAAACGTCTTTTGCAGGGCGCAATTTTGGCCCAGATATCGGCCCGGAAAATATCAAAACAGAACTGGCCAACTGCTTCCTCCTGAGAAAGACCGGTGATGTTTTCAGCTGCCCTATTAAATGAAGTGATCCGCTTTTCCCTATAAAGTCATTATGATTAATTTTCAAATAGCATTAATTATTCTACGCGAAAATTGCCTGTGATTCCACGTCGATTATGCAGTCCAGACAGTTCCGATTTTTCACCCTGACACCGGAGAGGTTGCTTGTTAACAGCATCTAAGGTAAGATCAAATCATATCTAGCAGCTCTTTATAATCCTATTTTATATAAACCTCAGGAGGATGAATGTTGATCGGATTGCCCGCATGGTTAGGGTGGCTTATATTAGCGATAGCTTTGATTTTGACAGATATTTTTGTGTTGGGTTTACAATTCATTTTAGTAGTGGCTGGTATTGCAGCATTGATTTCAGGTATTGTCTCTATTGTGGGCATTGGTTTTACAGGTCAGATTTGGACTTTTATTATAGGTGTTTTACTATTGGTACCCATCTGGATTTGGCTTTCACGATCCAAACTTTTTAAAAAAAGGCCAGGACCACGTGAAAAAGGATGGGAAAAAGGCGCTGAAATAAAAGTGGTTAGACAGGGGGACCGTTTAGTGGGGAAATTAAAAAGCGATTATTTTCCTATAAAATTATCAGATGGTAGTTCCCCACATGAAGGTGAAAATCTTATAGTAGACAGAATGGAAGGAATAACATTGATTGTTTTTCGTCCTAAAAATAGCTAAAAAAGGGGATAATTATGACTGGAATATCGGAAATCATTGGTGTGGGTTTGATTGCCGCAATTGTTGTCGGAATAGGTGTTATTGTATTTATTGCAAAAGGATTATTTATAGTACAGCAAAGTGAAGCGGTGGTCATAGAACGTTTGGGAAGTTACAAAAAGACATTGAACCCGGGAATTAACTTTATAATACCTGTAATAGACCGTGCAAGACCGATTAAGATCAGAAGGTATGAATCCAGCATAGGATCAAAAGAACTACAGGAGCGGGTCATCGAAGAGATTAAAATAGATACCAGGGAAACGGTTCTCAATTTTCCCGCACAGCCGGTTGTTACCAATGACAATGTTTCCGTTCACATAGATGGAGCATTTTATTTTCAGATTCAATCGCCAAAACAGGCTGTTTACGAGGTAGAGAATTTGGTACAGGCAATTGAAGTTCTTACCAAGACAACACTCCGTGCCGTTGTTGGTTCCAGTGAATTGGATGTCCTCTTTTCTTCGAGAGACGAAATAAATAGCGAACTTCAAAAGGTTATGGATGAAGCCGGTGATAAGTGGGGTGTTAAGGTAAACAGGGTCGAAATTCAGGATATAGAGCTTCCCCAGGAAGTAGAGGATGCTATGCGTCAGCAAATGACTGCAGAACGTAAGCGGAGGGCTACCGTTACCGAGGCCAATGGTTATAAAGAGGCTCAAATTCAAGAAGCTGAAGGAGATAAAAAGGCAGCCATAGAAAGGGCAGAGGGAGAAAAGGAGGCAGCCATTAAGTTGGCAGAAGGCGAAAAAGGTGCAATAGAAAATGTCCTCCAAGCTGGTCAGGACTTGAATATTTCCTTGGAGCCATCAACAGTCGTAAATTATTTAATTGCTCAAAAGTATCTTGAAAAATTGCCATCAATAGCAAAAGAGGGAGAGAGAGTGATAGTTCCATACGAAGCAACCGGAATACTAGGCAGTATTGAGTCTATACAATCTATATTTTCAGGAAATATACAATCCAAAACTTAAAGATATGGTATTGGCACTGCTAAAGCAATACAATCAAAGCTTTGCAAACCAGACAGAACTTTGTTATTGATTTGATCTTATGCAGAACCAAAATTTGACTTATGTATCCCCATTTTGTATCCCCTCAAAAAAATCGGGGATTGTGATCTCTCACAACCCCCGGCAAATGATGGAGACGATGGGACTCGAACCCACGACTTCTGCCGTGCGAAGGCAGTAATTATTTGTAACTTATTGAAATTATTGATTACGAATGTAAAATAAAGCCCAAAAATTGGCTTTTTACCCCCCTTTTGTTCCACCGTTTTGTTCCACCAGATCGACGTTAGGAAGCCTGTCAATTGAAGTTTTTTTAACTTCGCTTTTTATATGCCGGTAATGTTCCAAAGTTGTTTTCATGTCGCTGTGACCGGCCATGTTTGCAACGGCTTGTACGTCTGCGCCCGCGTCAATCGCGGAAGTAATAAATGCATGGCGTAAATCGTAAGGACGTAGCTGGCGCTTTATCCCAGCATTTTCTTTAGCTTTTGCCCAGGATTTTTTTATCGATTGCACGGGTCTATTTCGAAAATGTATAACGTGATCAGTATTTAAGTTCAGTCTATTGTCCTCTTCTTTCCAGGCCGACAGACAGCTGTGTAATTTTTCATGTATGGGTATCTCCCTCCAGATTTTGCCTCCTTTATTTGCAGACAACATATATAGCCATCCGTTTTGTAAGTCCACGCTCTGCCACTGCAAATTAAACAATTCGCTGGGGCCAGGTCTTGCACCAGTGTAAAAAACCAGCAAAATAATTCGTTTCAAGTGTGGAGGGCTGGCCTGAAATAATGCCTGGATTTCTTGAGTGCTAGGGGGTAAAATAGGTTCTCTTTGGGGTTTTTTGATTTTGTATCCGGCCAAAGGGTTGGCTTCAATAAACTCCTCGTCAACAGCCCAATTCATAGCGGCACGCAACAGGTTCCAGCGCCTTTGAAAAGTGGATACAGATATCCCTTTTTCCAGGTGATCTTGCTTGACTTTTTGCAAGTGCTTAACTGTAACATCATCTACGGAGACGTCCCCAATATGTTCCAGTATCGCTTTGGCATGACAGGATTCGTTTTTTATGCTGGATTTGGATTTGTAGGGCTTAGTTGCCGCAATGTATAGGAAAACTATCTTTTCCAGGGTTAATGTCGACTCATTAGATGCTAACTTTGAAGGATTTTTCTTTTTTTGCAGCTTGATCTCTTGTTCGAAGATCTCGGCGTCTTGTTTTGCATTCGGCCCAGTAAAATCTATTTTTATTATACGTTTGGATCCAGGTTCCCGGTAAGCTACCTGGTAAACATTTTTTCGGTCTTTGCGTTTGTAAACGGACATTGGAAAAGATTGTTTTATTAAGCTAGTATTTTTTTATAGGGAATTAACATTAAATCAAAATAAGATTGACCGTCCATGCATTTTTTTTCAAGACATTCTATAAGATGATAATATTAAAAGATTTTTTTAATTGTTTTTTGGAGTCTTTGAGCTTATTTCTTGGCCTATTTTCTCTACAAAGTTGGTAATTCGTCCTGCTTTTTCGTTTGCTTGTAAGTATTCTTGATATTGGGAATATGCGTTCTCTAACAAGTTTTGATAAAATAATATTCTTGCATTTACCGCTTGAAGTATGTTTTTTGATGTTTCTTGTCCTCCGGCTCTTGACCAATCGGGCGGTTGAGTACCAAGTATACATACGCATTCGATATGAGGATTGTCATACCCCAATTTTACTAGGCATTTCTGAAGAGCGCTTCTATACTTGTCGATTTGGTCCGCTAGCTCTGTAGTCTTCACCGCCCTATCAGATTTTTTCAATTCAATGATCAAATGTTTGCCATAAGTTGTAACGTACCTAATATCAATACGACCTTTCTTTTCTTCTTCGGTTAATTCTTTTTTGTCAACATCTTCAAAAGCTTTTTGTACTTGTTGTTCCATATATACATTTTTTGTAGCTCTTTCCCAAGAAGGATCTAAGATCCATAAATGATTAAATATATAATCTTGAATAACTTTTTCTAAAACGCTTTCTTCTACCTTATCTTGAAGAGTCTTTATGATTCTGATTCTTTCGGAAGCGATTCGGTGATATAGAGAAGCTTCTATGTCGTCGAATTCGGATAATATCTTAGTTAATTCAGGAAGATTGTTTGGACTGATATTTTCTAAAGCATCCAACTGATCTTTGTATCTAAGGCTTTCAAAAGCCAAAACTCCATATTGCAGAAGCATGAATTTATCTTCTTCAGGTTCAATCGGTATTTGATTTATTTTACCGAAAAGTTGTTTTGCCTTGTTTTTCAAAGATTTGTCCAAGCTTTCATACCATTCTTTTATAGTTTCAAGTTCCAGTGCTTCTTGAGTGCCACGTTCATTTCGCAAGTCGGTCCATTTGCTTCTTATGTGCTTCAACTCTTCCCCTATGAAATTTTTTAGTTTTTGATACCTAGGATCATCTTCGATTATTTTTTGTCTCGAAGTGGTAGTTATGTCTTCTAGGTCGTCTCGATCCAGAAAATCGGCATTTATTTCTCCAAACACGTATTTGGAATAAATCCCTCCTTCGCTGAAGTCCTCAAGTATGTCTTCCTGAGCTACTTTCCCTCTCACCATGATTACTATTTTATTTAGATTTTCCTTTTCGTCTTTTAAGTCTCCGGAATTTTTTACAGTTCCAATCCATCCATGTATTTTGTATTCATTGCTATCATCATCTGTGTCTATATAATCTGGGCGATTTTCTTCTTCTTTGAGGTTTGTACACAAATTTTTGTATTTTTCGGATTCCTCTCCGTAACGCCATAAGTATTGAACCTTGTGGAAATAATCTCGGTCTTCTAAAGTTACTATACTATTGTTTATATATATGTTGAATTTGTATTCGTCTCCGATTATACTGAATCTTCTAGCTAATCTTTTACGTAAAGAAGATTCTGTATGAGTCAATCTTTTTTTAAGTTGCTTCAAAAGAATTTTAGTACCTTCGGATTCTTTTTCAGTATTTTCAATCGGGTCAGGATGATAGGTCTCTGCTTGAGTTTCAACGCTTTTACGCATTTCTTCGACATTCATTCTGAGAGCGTTCTCGTCTTCGTTTTTGACTGTATATAATTCAACTGTTTCAGCAATTGAAAACAAAGATAATTTTCCTATTCCCTTCCTGCCCATTACGGGTCTCTTAAAATGAGGAGTGTAATTTTCTTCCCTCTCCCTTCTAGGGTATCCCACATTCAAATATTTTTCGTTCACTTCTTCATAAGTCATTCCGTGTCCGTCATCTTCTATGGATACATATCCTTCATCTCTATTTACTTCTATATAAACGTTTTCTGCATCGGCATCCCAAGAATTGGCCACGGCTTCTGATAATACCGCCGGGATATTGCTGTATAGATTCAACCCTAAATGGTTCAATACGTTCAAACTCATTTTTATTCTATATTCACGTTCCGTCATAACCATATCTCCGCAAGTGAGCTTTAAAAGATCTTGCTAATACTTTGCCTATATCGACAGGTAAAGCGTTTCCTATCAATCTAGCTATAGGTGTCATTTTAAGGTTTTTTTCGTCTTTATCAAACGAGTAATATTCGGGAAACGTTTGAAGCAAAGCCGCTTCTCTTAACGAGAGGGCCCTATCTTGTTCGGGATGTCCGAATCGTCCGTTTCCGAAACCAGTACATCTTGTGGTTATAGTTGGTGAAGGCTTGTCCCATTCCATACGACCGTAAACATTGTGATAGGATTTGCCTTTTTCTTTAGTATGACATTTCGTTACAAGATTTTTGTTCCAGTCCCGCCAAGTACCGCCTGGTTTTGAAGCTCTGATTCTCTTGAAATTCTTTTCAGACATTTGGCTGGATCTGTGCAAAGTATCGTATTTTGAAGTTTCTCCGGCTTCAATTTTTGGCAAATGAGAGATTGCGTCTTTAACCGTTCGGTACTCTTCCGGATCGTATTTGGGCGGTTCAAGTAGTATGGGGCCCAACAAAGATGCCAATAAGATCAATCGAGTCCTGATTTGCGGTACTCCGTAATCTGGAAAGTAGGCTTCTCGTTCCGTAATCCAGTAACCCATGGATTTGAGTTCGTTTATGAAATCCGAATAAATATCGTGTCTTTTCAATCTGACAACGTTCTCCATTGTCACCAATTCCGGACGCGTTTCTTTAATCAATCTCGAAAATTCAGATAAAAGGCTCCATTTGGAGTCTTTTTCCTTTACATTGGCTTTTACATAATTGGAGAAAGGTTGACAAGGAGCGCAACCAGCCAACAATTTCGTATTGTTTTTTGAAAAGAGATTGCTTAAATCCTTGCCGTTTAAGTTTCTGATATCCTCAAGTATGAATGTGGAATCGTTGTTGGCTTCAAAAGGATAATGACACCATGGGTCCGTGTCTATTCCATGAGAAATATCGATGCCTTCCAAACGCATTCCGTGAGTGAGTCCGCCAACTCCACAAAATAAGTCTGTTCCTTGAATTCGCATAATCCGGAATTTACTTCATTTTTAAAATGTCGTCAATTTTTTCGATTATAGCGTCTGAATCGAAAGTTTCACATTCCCAAATAACAAGAGGCAGCCAATTCAATTCTTTCAACTCTTTTTGAACTTTCTTGTCTCTTTCGATGTTGTCCCGAAATTTTTTTAGCCAATATTCCCGATTTGTCGATGGGATAGTGCTTTTCTTGCATCCGGGATGTCTATGCCAAAAACAGCCATGAACAAAAATGGCCAGTTTGTATTTGGGTAATACTATATCAGGTTTTCCGGGCAAATCTTTTCTATGTAATCTATATCTGAAGCCTAACGAGTGTAAAAATTTCCTGACGATCATTTCGGGTTTGGTATTTTTTTGAGCTACCAGGCTCATTATTTCGCTTCTTTTTTCTCGAGACACTCTGTCCATTGTCTATGTCCTCGGTTGAGTTAAGCAAAAGCCGGAAGCATTGCGAATCGTTGCTTTCAGAGGTTACCCGAACGAGTCTAACCTAACGTGCAAGCGAATGAAGTTGTATTCAATGGCCTTCACCTGTTTCGTTCAATTTTGTTGGGTTGGCTCCTCCTGATAGTAGGGGTTGTAAACCCACGTTGCTGTGAATTGTCTCGGCCAAAGTAATTAAAATCCAGACCGAACGACGAAGCCAAATTTCGGGCGTTCGTAAGGATACGCTCCTTGGACATAGAACGATTCTCAAGGAGCATAACGGTATAGAAACCTGCCCAGAACACAGCCGCCTCGGAGAAGTAGAGATCTTGGGCCGGTCCCATGATCGAGTAAGGTCTGGCTTTGGAAAACACGGCCCGGGCCAAGTTAATATTGGTCATAGAGCACGCCGAGAAAAAGAGTCGTCTATTTGCGACATTCGGTTTAAGGATTTCGGCTAGTTTATCAAATGAGATTTCATCAAAAGTTGTTGCCATACTCGTTTCATCTCCATGGCAGGCGATATGTAGGTAGCGATATTTTATGAGCTTGAATTCCTCGAGCAATTCCTTCAGCTCTTTCTTCGTGCGGAAGTAAAAGTACTGAGATTCAATGCGCGAAAGGTGAAGGATACGGGAGAGTGCTTCGCCTTCAAATTCCGAGTCATATTCATTCGTTAGCGAGTTGCTTTCAAGAATGAATACCGCTGGCTTCTTTTTCCTCTGTCTTGTTATTTCAGTGTTCATATTATTGGCAATGGCCAGTATAACCTGTTCGGTTGAAAGATTTGTTACTTTTTTGATTGTAAATTGGTTAACTCGTGAGCTATTCTGTCAACGGGATTAGTGCCACCACCTCCATCAGTACCAAGTTCAGAAGGAGTAACTTCAAGTGAGGGCCATATGGTCCTCAAAGTGAATTGTTTTGGATCTATCTCATCAAGGATTTGCCATAATTGGCTGTTCTTTTGATTTTTGGCTATCCCGTTAGCCCAATACGCAGTGCTGCTAGCCAAAAGATCAACAACTTGCAGTCGCGAATCCTCCTTAGAATCGCCGAAATTTACACCTTTGGCCTTCAGTGGAAATCCCACTTGTCTTCTATCGTAGCCAATAACCTGATCCGGAATGTCGTCCAACATGCATTGCTCTAGAGAATCTTTTTCTTGAAAAATAGGTTTAGAGTTGTCATGTAAAACATCAAATTTTTCGCCTGAATAATCACCCCAGTAAGCACAATGATCAAAGAAACCGGGTATAGACGGGTCAAGTGCGTTTGCACCCAAATTTTCGATAATTTTGGGAATTCTTGAATGAAAAAACGGAGACAATAGTGCTTTATACTTTTCATTTCGACAAGTATCATAAAGCTCCCATGCCTTTTGGTAAAACCTCTGCACTGAGTCATTCGTTTGCTCGCGAATCATTCTAATGAAAGCTTCCTTGAAATTCCTTGTTTCATTTTGCCCACAGAACGTTGGCATTACTGAGTAATGGAGATTAGATAAAGCAAGATTCGCACCATCCTTGTATATATCGATCCCATCTTGCTTCGCGAGAGGTTCAACGATGAAGTCGACCATTTTTGTTATTACCATGTAATCTTTGTGAAAGACCGTAGTTGCAAACCGCTCGGTTTGGCTTGAAGCGTTTTTGAGAAATGTCTCGAGTCTGCGCCTCCCGGAGCGTGACTTCTTAATGGTTTCAAACTTGACTTCTTTGGCTTGTTTGCTTTGAACCTCACGGATTAAAACATTTGCTTCGTCTAATGAAAGATCTGACGAGGCTAATACGAAAATTCGCTGGTCCTCATTGAGAAGATCTGCGCCAGTGTTGCCCGATTCGTCGACCGCGACTACTTTCATTGCTTATACTCCCTATTTAACTTAACACCAAACATCAGCCGCGCGAAGTACGAGCATAGATTTTATGAGATTGTTATCCCTGCGTTTCAACTCCATCGTACTTCCTTTTTGAGATACCCCCGAGAACGTATCCGACTACCGAGCTAAACAGAGCTACGACACCGTCATTCAATGAGCCCGTTAATGCTAGGATCGCGGTGATAACCGCAATTACTAATACGGTGACAAGTCTGAGTATAAGTTGATCTTTTGCAAGCTTGTCCACAGTCTGTCGCATCTGTTTTCCTTGCTTTGGATATACGTTCACTACCGCGTATGTAGAGCACAAAAGGGCCACGATGCCCAACAGCACGATAGCCATTAGGCCGAACTCCGTGAGTCCAAGGTTTCCCATTTTATCCTCCTGAAGTGCTAGCTAATATTAACTTGAGTTTTCTAATGTTGTAATTATATAATTTTATAATTTTAACAATCAATTAACGGTCTGTCCCTTTATTCTCATTATAAAAAAGTTATAAATCTGTTCTATGTAATAACATTTCAAGCATAAGAAGCGCTGACAAAGAGAAGAGTAGGTTGTTGCACTTCATCAAATATTCAGTATAGGATATGTTCCTCTCTGCACCTGTTCCACCACTACGATAAACTATTTTTTTCTTTTTTTTGTTAAATTTGACAGAGCCATGATGTGAAGCATTTCTTAAAGAGCTATCAAGACAATCAGCCAACCTATAAAATGGTCTTGTATCCTTAAAGGGATTAGCTCTATTAGCTTTGTTAATAGTCAAATATTTGTTTAAATCCATAGTTTCAAATTGATCAAATGATCGTCCATTGGCTATATTATTGTAATAAGCCAAAATTGTCAGATTTGAAGTTAAATGTTCGTATGCATTACCAAAAAACATTTTAGTTTTTTGAAAATCGTTAGAAGAGACGGTATAATTTTTAGGTAAATTAGTATCTTGTTTCATATAATTGAGTAGTTGTGAATATTCAGAGTAATTTGAAAAAAATTCTGAATATGCTTCAAAATATCTTTCCAGATGTTCTTCATAAAGATTATTTATGTAAAAATCTCTGAACCTCTTCATTTCTGATCGATACTTAAGAATAACATTATCTCTGATATACTCTGTTGCATCATAAAATAAATATAATTTTCCAGGGCTTAACATTCTATAGCAAAATCTAAAGATCCAGTCATTGACACTATCCAAGTCCTCTTCATAATCAAATTTATCCGAGCTATTATTAGTTATAGTTTCTGATAGCTCTATGTTATCATTCAATTTTAATGACCAAGCCCGCTTTAGATCTTTCCATTCCTCAGATAAAAATAAGCTTCTTTGTATTTCCCTTTGACGTTGTTCATTTGTTTGTTCAATGTCAGCATCGTGATTTATTATATTGTCTGAGACATATTGTAAAAAAGGAGAAAAACACTCTTCATTAATTTTTTCTTTGCTAATTGCGAAATCCGGATGCACATTTACAATTATGCCTTTTTCTTTTCCCTCTTCGCAATTCTCCAACATGATTAATTCCGTGGTTATATTTTCATAATCAAGATTCAATTTGAATCTAATATCTTCAAAGCAATTTGGGCATTGGATAGTATGCTTTTGAACATTATTACGACCGATACCAATTCTTAGTGTGATTGGTTGCTCACAGGTTTCACATTTAAGATAGTGTCTTAATATCATTTACTAACGCTCCGATAATACCTTTCTAACGGACTGCTCAAGAGTGGTACTTTTTTCGTCCATTGCCTGCATCAGCAAGGTTATGTGAATCAGTGATAGATTTCCAATTAATCAACTCGTTTTATTGTACTAATATTTAACACATAAGTATTTCCATCTTTAGTTTCAACCGTGACATTTCCATAATATGCCCATTGTCCTTCTTTCCCCCATTATATCCATAATTCGAGGATACCAACTAGACATTTGAGATTGTCTGACCATCTTCTAAGGTAATTGTTCAAACAGAGGCCTAAATCCATTCATAGTAATTTCCTGTATTCTTCGACTCATTTCTGCAGCTTTTTGAGTATCTGTAATCCACTGAAGTATCATTTATTCCTTCTTTCTATTATACAGCACTTCATAACTATTGTGGAGTGTAATGATTATGTATCAACAATTGGCAATTATAAAAATAAGCAAAAGAATAACGCCGCTAATTAATAAAAAGTCTAATGATTTTTTATTATAAGTTTTGTTAGGCTGGTCTTTTTGTCTCTCATTATCCAAATTATATTTTGATGAATTATTATTTTTTTGCTTCTTTGTAGATTGATTTAATTCAGGAAAGTAATTCTTTAATAATTCTTTAGCTCTTTTGTAGGCTTTTGTTTGGATGCTGCCTCCGGTATGTACCCAACCATCTTCAAACGTTTTTTCTCCGAAAAATACAAGTTCATCACCCTCGTAACGACATATGGAGCGGTAAACCGATTCGTCTTGGGCTATTTCTGATGCGATTTCACTAATGGTCGGATCCCAAGGGGGCTTTGATTTTCCCGAATGATTACTAAATAGTTTATGATAAACTCTGGAAAGAAACCAGGAACAAACATTTTCCTTTTTGTCGCTTTGTATTAATATGTTATGCACAGAATTAAAAAGGGAATATTCATTAGCATATTGAGAATATTCTACCTTAAAGTAATCGGCGATTTCCTTAATTTCTTCGCAAGCTGGTTCATCGTGATCAACCACTCGAGAAATAATATCAGAGGCCTCTCTTTTTGTGTAATTTTCATCGATATTTTTTCCAAGAGATCTTGCATAAGATATTTGTCGGTCTGTTGCTGACTCCTCAGGTAACATTTCGATTGTTTCCGGAATGGTCTCATCGTGTAAAGCTTTTTCCCGTGCCTCTTTTTCGTCATAGGCATAATAGATGCGCTTTCTTTGTCGATTTGTTTTTTCTCCGTATCCATACACCTTGTATTGAGGCATATTAGGACTCCTCAAATCTCCTGCATAACCCACACCGCTTTACCCACAATTAAATCTTCCCGGCCTTCGATCGGTAAATTTTGTTCCGGGTGTTTAGGATTCTCGGATTGGAGGCGTAAACATTCCTTTTCCGGGTCTACGAAAACTCTTTTCAAGGTAAGTCCTTCATATGGGACCCTTACCCCATAAATTTCTCCAGCCACGACTCCATTGTGGCCAGTATCTAAACCTACGTATGCGCCTTTTTTTATCAAAGGCTCCATGCTGGTACCCTCAACTTTAATGACCATCAGATTTTGCGAATAAAATCGTTCTGGAATGCAAACCTGAAACAACGGATTTGGTTCCCAGTATTCACTTGGAGATCCGGCGCCGATCGTCGAGTGTACATCTACAATGTGGCCGGCAAAATTAGAGTTGCAAGTGGGGCAGACTTGGGGTGCTGGTTCAGGCACAGCGTTTGGCCGTATGTTTCGAATAGCCATAGAAGCTTGAGAATTCTCTGGTTCGCCTTCTCCAGTAATAAGCCAATTCAAGTTAAGTCCGTAATTTTGTACCCACCCTTTTAAGGCTTTTGTACTTGGTGATGTTTTCCCAGATAAATAATCGGAAACAGTTTGTTTTTTAATATTTCCGGTACGAGCAAGGTCTTGACTTTTTAAACCTTTTTGCTCGATAAAATATTGTAATCGTTCAGATAATGAATTTTTGTCCGTCATATTGTAAAATGTCCGTAAAAACTGTTGACATAGTCCGTAATTTGGTCTAGTTTATTTACCCACAACAATAAAACAAGTTCATTAGCTGGACCAAAAAACAAGGAGCCATTTATGTGCCTCAATACTTTCCAGCCAGATGAAGAACTATTAAGGGCGATTCAAGTTTATCAAGTACCTAAGAAACCCAATCACAAAGAAATGGATATAGTTTTGATTTATCCGACCACCTCCGGCGAAGAAATAAAGTATTTAAAACCCTTGTTTGCGGGTGAAGTTCCTCAGAGCCTACAAAACACCCTCTCAGAAAACTTTGCCATGGTAATTGCCGGGGGACTTCCGGAATCCTACATAAGCGACATAGCTTTTATGGAACGTGTTAAGTTTCTAGGCCGCCCCTTCTGTCCCGCGGTGGATAATAGCAGTGAAGCAATCTGGAACTGTCCACATCCGGGAATTGCTTGCGGGCTAATTCCTCAAGTTCATGGCGTAAATCAGTAATTGCACTGTGGGCTTTGCTTGCTTGTTCAGAAACTTGTGGCCGTTCTTGAAAAGTACTTTTTTGAAGGTCGTCCAGCTTTTCGGAAATATCCCTTAATTGGACACCCAGGTTTTCATGATCTTTGACTTTATTGAATTCGGCCATAAACAACCTCTAAAAATCTTAAAAGATGAAAGTTAATTATGAAAAATAGAAACGGTTTAGATATTAGCCCAGAATTTATTTCACGTCAACAAAAGCTTAATGCTTGGCTCGTAGAACGCGGAATTACTTACCAAAAAGTTGCTGATGCCACAGGTCTTTCCCTGGGATTTGTCGGTAAAATATTTTCCGGCAAAAAAACTCCAAAAAAGCGTATCGATCAGCTTATTAACATGGGCATACCTGCCGAGCTTTTGCCCGAACCAAAACCCCCGTGTAAGCGCGGCCCCAAGCCCAAACACGATTCTAATACAACATACGAAAAAGCAGGAGGCGAGGGATAATGTGCAAGGATTTGCCCCCGCTTACCAGTTGGGAATTTTTCTTGTTCTGCAGGAATGCCCTGGGAATAACTTTTTTGCAGAAGGTATTCCAACGCGGGCATACCGAGATCTATCGCTGGAGCAGGGACCCGGATTTTACCGCGGACTCCAAGCGCAATCCCTTGGACCGCTTAAAGTTGCTCTTTAAGGAAATGAAAAACCAGGGACATGAGCGCGAGGCCAAGGCGGGAATCAACTTTTTGGCCGAGGCTATCGGCTGCCGCATAGCCGAGACCAACAGGCCCAAACCGGACAAGAATAGTTTCTGGGATGAGTGCCTGGACGATTATCCGATTTTAACGGCATTTCACGATGCTGTACGCCAGGGAAAGTCCTGGAATGAGGTTTGCCATTTGGCTGAAGAGGCCAAGCGCGAAATAGACGAAACAGTCAGTGCCTGCGAGGAATAAAATGTTTGAATTATTAACAGCCCAGGAAGCCGCGGAATTTTTAAGGCTCAAGGACCCCGAGACAGCCAAGAAGAAATTGGCTGAATGGGGAGTGCAGCCTTATTACCTCGGCAAAGGCCGTGGCGTAGGATACAGGTACAGAAAAGACGAAATCTTCGAGGCCCTGGAGAACACACGAATATCCCAATCAACAAAAAATTCAAATAAAAAGAAAAAGCCCAAAAAGGAAAGGACGTTAATGAGTGAACTTGTTGAAGGAAACATTAGCGCCAGCGAGTTCGCTGAAAGGTTAGACGAGGATATATAAGCAAAGGAGCACTTATGCAATTTTGTCCGGTATGCCAGTTAAGGGGCAGGATCTCAATATTGAGCAAACATAAAGGATATTACAACTGCAGTAAATGCAGAAGGATTTTTACCGGCAGCGGTTTGAAGAAATCCAAACAAAAAGCAACCCAGGAATGGGATTTCCGGATCCAGCGATTCAGATCCGGATACCAACCTGGGATTCAATAGTGGCGGGTGTGTCTCGTGCCGGCCGGGGCGAGAGCGCTGGGCGCGTCACCGTCCACGTCGTCAGTAGCCCTGGTAAATAGATAACGAGCCCGGTCTAGCAAGCCGGAACTTCTTGCACCTAATTTGCCGCCCTGGCTGTGACGGGCCGGGGCCAAAAAAAGAGTTATATAAATGAGCAGCTTCGAAGTTTGAGGGGATAAAGCCGGGCGGCGCGGGCTTTGTTCCTGGTACAACCCCGATCCGCGCCGGTATCAGGAATAAAGTTCTCCCGGTCACTACCGGTAGGCGGGTGAGCGCAGGGGTTGCGCAAATACCTCAACCCGCCATCCCCTTAAGCTTTGAAACAGCTAATTATTAAAGGAGCAGTGCTTATGGGACTTTTATTTCAGGATATTGATCCGCCTTGTGATATATGCGGGCTAGATCCGTGTTTTTGTTGTTGTCCTGATTGTCCAGTATGCGGTGCAGTTGCGGATCCAGAATGTCATAAAAAAGGACATATAAGAAGATCCAAGCTGAAACCACCATACTATATCATTACAGCGTCCTGTGATTTTGAATCATGTGAACGGGGAAATTTCCAGGTTGAACGCAAGCACGTGGAAAAGACTTCCACTGGAGGTCAAAAATACACTATTCAACATGTCAAATGTCCGGACTGCGGTACCTGGGCACAAATATCAAAAATCTTTTGTGTACAGGGGTAAGCAAATGGACAAAAGATCATATTACAAGGCCATGGCGTTGAATGCTCTGATTATCGCCAAGCAGGATGCGGTTGATAAAGAAGAATGCGAGCACAAGGACCTGGTAGATGATGCCGCTTATTACGCCGACTTAATGACAGAAGAAGAGTCCGCAACTTATGAGTGATTTTCATTTATTACTTTGGCAGGAAATCAACACTTTTGATTGTCCTCATGGCCTTGGTCGGATTTCTCCTGAGCAGTGCAAGGCTAACAGGCAAAGGCCCAAAAATACAGGCGGCTTTGAATCTTCTGCACCGTTGCAACCTGCTGCTTGCAGTAAGTGCACACAGTTCCAGGAGATGTGCAACCAGGTTTATATCAAGAGGCAGGCAGACAATAAACCAACAAGGAAATGCCGAGTCTGTAAGAAGAAAAGGCCTTTGGCCAAATTTAGAAAAAGCAAGGTTACTGGGAATCATATTAAGACATGCGATGATTGCGAACACCACCTGGGATTGGGCAAGTATAAAATGAATAAATTAGAAGTCAGTTCAAGGAGTTTAGGGAACCGCGCAAAGTAATAAAGAGAGAATACAAGATGCTTCAAAAAGATGCTAAATATCTAAAATTCGATGAAAAGGGCAATATTGTCGGATGGAGATTTTACCTGGAAGCAAAGGACCTCTTAGGCGGAGAAAACATGGAGAAATTGCGCCAGGCTGGGTTGCAAGTTCTTCCCAAAGATAGTGAGTTAGATAATGTGCTGGATTCATCAGTTAGCTATAATTCCATTCACCCAGATCAGTAGGTTCCAAAATCTCATCTTTGGAGTCCCATTCATATGAACCAGTTGCTTGCATATACACATCATCAGCTGCTTGTTCGGGAGAATTGTAAGATCCTAGTGCTTCTCCGTTTAGTCTTAATGTCCATCTACCATTACTTTCTTGT
The DNA here is from genome assembly GCA_913055815.1 of uncultured Desulfohalobiaceae bacterium. Lineage (GTDB taxonomy): Bacteria > Desulfobacterota > Desulfovibrionia > Desulfovibrionales > Desulfothermaceae > CAJXKR01. Next base: position 16,813 of record CAJXKR010000010.1, read on the forward strand.
TTTATCCAAAATGTACCGGCATCGGTTTTATAATAAAACATGATTTTTAATTAACTAACTATAAAGATTGAGTCAATGAATTCAACTTTGCTCTCGAGAACTTATGCATTCAGTTTTTATTTTCCCCGCGCCCCATTTTTTAAGAATTGGACAACTGTCCAAAAGTCTGTATCTGGGGCTTATTGGCCGACGGGTCCTTACTGGAGCTTCAAATTACACGGGTTGGTAAGTCTCGATTTTTGCGCGCAGTTAATGGAAAAAATAAAGTGGAAAAATGGAATGCGTATAAAAAGTGACATGGTTTTTAAATTAAGTAACACGCTTAAAAGGTGCAGGTATGGGACAGGTAATTGATATGGAAAATTCGGATCCCAACAAAAATATCCGGGAACAGGTGGAAAAGCGTAAGCAGGAAATGGAGAAGTGGGGGTCAGGTGGTGGCGGTTCCGGAGGTGTTGGCAGCGATTTTGTTATGCAGTGCCTGCGGGCTAACGAGCTCGGGGACGGTATGCTTTTCGCCGCTCTGCAGCGGGGAAGGTTCATTTACAATAAACAGGCAGGCGAATGGATGGAGTGGCAGGAGCATTACTGGAGCCGGGATGTGATGGAGCACAGTCTACAGGCTTGCGAGGACCTGGCGGTTAGATATCTCCAGGAAGCTGAAAAGATAGATGAGCAAATAGGCCAGGCAGCAAGGGACGGAAACAAGGACGAGTACAGGCGGCTAGAGGCCTTGAAAAAGTCTCTGCATAAGCGGGTTGATAGGTTGAGATCCACAAGAGGCAGGCAAAACACCCTTGCCTTTGCGCATACGTGCGAAGAAGGACTGGGAATAGACGGCAGCGACATGGATATGAATCCGTATCTGTTGGCTTGCCAGAACGGAGTCATAGATTTGCGCACTGGCCAGGTAAGACAGGGCCGGCGTGATGACTATCTTAGTATGGCCAGCCCAGTGGAATGGCAAGGGATAGATGCCGAGTGCCCCACCTGGGAAAACGCCTTGCTGGAAATCATGAACGACAAGCAGGAAATGGTGGATTTTCTGCAGCGGGTCTTTGGGGCTGCAATACTTGGGAAGAACTCGGAAAACGCGTTTTTCGTGTTTTCCGGGCAGGGCAGGAACGGCAAGAGCCTGGTAGTGGAAACCCTGTCCTGGATCCTGGGGGACTTGGCCGCGCCGATACCCAGCGATATGCTGGTAGACCAGGGGAAAAACCGCAACAGCTCGGGACCATCACCTGACATAATGTCATTGCGGGGACTGCGCCTGGCGTTTGCCGCAGAGACTGACGAGGGCTGCAGGATAAGTACCAGCCGGGTAAAGTGGCTGACCGGCGACGATACCTTGGTTGGCCGCAATCCGCATGACAAGTATAACTCTACATTCCCCGCCACACATTCCCTGTTTCTCCTGACCAACAACAGGCCACACGCTCCCGCGGATGATTTTGCATTTTGGGAGCGCCTTTATCTTATTCCTTTTGAACTGTCTTTCGTGAATCGCGAGCCCCAGGGCCAGAACGAGCGGCGCCAGGACAGGACCCTGAAAACAAAGTTCCGGCAGGAAGCTCCCGGGATATTGGCCTGGATAGTCAGGGGATGTCTTCAATATCAGAAACTGGGATTGGCTCCGCCGCCCAAGGTCAAGGATGCAGTGGCGGAATACCGGAGGGATGAGGATCTTTTGGCAGATTGGATCGAGGAGCGCTGCATAATGGGGGAAAACTACGAAACAAGCAGTACGGTTTTATATGCGGATTTCGAAGAATGGTACCAGGCAAACGTGGGTAAAAAGGTACCATCTCAACGCGCCTTTGGCCGGATGCTGGCCAAGAAGTTCGAAAAGTCGAAGAAGGGTACTATAAGCTACCGGGGTATTGCCTTGAGGGCTGCGGATCCTTTTTAGCCTTTGTGGAAGATTGGAAGATTGTGGAAGATTGAATAAATAATCCTCCACAAAATAACTGATTGAAATTTAACAAGATAGATATATGCGTGGAAGATTGGAAGATTGCGCGTAATTTTTCCGTATGTTTATTAAATCTTTTTTTTATTTTTCCGTTTTTTTATAAAAAATCTTCCAATCTTCCATAAAAGATAAAAAATAAAGAGAATACAGTAAATTATAAGTGGAAGATTTAAAGCATCAATCTTCCACAAAGGTCCAAAGGTCCAGAGGTATTTATGGGAGCTGCAGGTGAACATTTAAACAGCGGTGAGCTGGACAGCATAGCCAAGCAGATATTGACCGAGCCGCATGACTACGGTGGCCACATATGGGCGCATTGCCCCTGGCACGTTGAGGATACCCCGGGCGGTGCATTTTATTACACACCAGGAAAGGATTTTGGATATTGCCACTCCTGCGGCACAAGCGGAGATCTCATAAATATTTATCAATCCATTCATGGCCTGGAAAACTCAGCCGCCTTCAAGGAGTTTTTCAGCAAGTTCCGCCCTGATGTGTTAAAGGGCAGCGGAGAATTGAGCAGCTTCAAGCGGACCCCGAGAATGCCAAGGGAGCAATCGGGCCAGGAATACGAGCCCAAGCATTATCAGGACCCGGAAGAAATATGGCAGGAGAAGGCAAAAAGATTGATCGCCTGGGGGCAGCAGCACCTGGAACGTAATCAGGAAATCCGGAACTGGCTTGCGGCACGCGGAATCGACATGGAAATGGCCCGGAAATTCAAGCTTGGATGGAATCCAGGGGAGAGGGGGAAGGACATTTTCAGGGAAAGATCCAGCTGGGGCCTGCAGGAAGAGTACAAGGAAAACGGCAAGCCAAAAAAGCTATGGATCCCACAGGGCCTGATCATACCCTACATGGATAATGAAAGCATTCTTCGGATCAGGGTCCGCAGGTTCACAAGCCAGGAAAACGAACTGAGATATTATATGATTCCGGGATCCACCCCGAGGATGATGTTGATCGAAAGGGCTAATACCGAAACCGGTTTGCCCCAGGGGGCCGTGGCGGTGGAAACTGAACTGGATGCAATAATGTTGCACCGGTTCGTCGGCGACCTGGTGGACATCATCGGATTGGGGAGCAGTTCGTCAAAGCCGGATGAAGCTGCGTACCAATTGCTGCAGGAGTGCAACTGCATATTGTTGGCCCTGGATTTTGATCAGGCAGGAGCCAAAGCGGCTGAATGGTGGAACAATCACTTCCCGGATATTTCGAGCTTGTGGCCTGTGCCCTATGGCAAGGACGCTGGGGATGCGCTGCAGAAGGGCCTGGATATCAGGCAATGGATATTGTCAGGATTGCCGCCGGCCTGGAACTTTGGACCTTCTTTTGAACAGGTGGAAAAAAGTGTGGAAAAGCCGCAGGAACTTTCTCCGAACCAGGAAAACGGCAACGCGGTTGATGATTTGGATATACCGGACACGATCAAGGAGTTGTATCATTTGCTGGATCAGTATCCGGCAGCTATAGAAGTTGCGCAAAACGGCAGTGTCCACTTGAGGGAAAATCCGGTAAAGGCTCTGGAGTACTGGGAGCTGTCCAAACGGATCAGCGACCTGGTGTTTGGGGATGATTACGTTATTGATTTTTTGCACTTCCAAGCGAAAAGGCTGGGCAGAATCATAAACCGGAACAACTTATTGGAGGGGGTGAATGAGTAGCTTGAATATGCAGGTTAGGTATTTGGATCCAAGTTTGCCGGCTATAGAATCCGGCCATTATGGTGACTGGATTGATGTTCGGGCAAGCAGTATTCAGAAAAACGGAGAGAATCAGCGATGGCAAAGACCTGATCATTTAGCTTGTAAAAGTGTCACATTTGAAGCGATGGATATTGTCAAGATCGGGTTGGGATTTGCCGCCCAGCTGCCAAAAGGCTGCGAGGCACATTTGCTGCCCAGGAGTTCCTTGTTCAAGCGGCACGGATTAATCATGACCAACAGCATGGGAGTCGTGGACAGTGATTATTGCGGCAACAATGACGAATGGTTTGTTGAGTTTTTGGCTATTTTTCCGAATGAATTGAGATTGTACGAGAGGGTCGTCCAATTCAAGATAGTTCCCAAGATGTCTGGGATTAATGTTTTGCCGGTAAAACAATTGTAGGATGTGGACCGGGATGGACACGGGTCAAGCGGCATAAAATAAAGGAGGAAGTATGAAAGAAATAAACTTAAGAATAGATTCAGAAGATTTTATAAACAACAATGGATGTAATATATTAAAGACACTTAGTTCTTCTGAAAATATGAAAATTTTTTTAGAATCTAATGTTATGACTAAAAACTTTAAACTTTATATGAACATTTTTGAAGGATGTGAAGAAGATGTTGAATTTTGTTCTGATTTAATAAAATTATGTGAAGATGATTGTAATGATTTGCTCGAATTATTTTCTAGAGACGAAAGTGATTCCGCGGATGATAAAGAAGATAAGAATAAACAGTTAAATGAACATATCTTTGTATATGAAAAATTTGAACAAAAAATTCGCGAATTAAAAGAAAAATTAAAACAAGGTTTAACTGGTTGAGATCCAAGGCAAAATTAAATGCCGGGTCTCAAGTATTCTTACAAGTGGATAGAGTAAAAAGAAGGAGAATCAAGATGAAAATTGCATACTCCGGGACATACGGGACCGGAAAAACCTATTCCACATATATGAAAGCAGTGGAGTTGAAAAAAGAGAACCCGGAAAAAGAAGTAGGGAGCTTGGTCAATGTTGAAAGGGAATGTCCCTTGCCGATAAACAAGAACACGACCTTTGAGTCGCAGATGTGGATTTTCGCCCGCAAGGTCCAGGAAGAGATAAGGCTCGCCAATATTTATGATTTCCTGGTGTGCGATTGCACAGTGATGGACGTAGTCGCCTATACCTGGTTGGCAAAAGGCAATAACTCAAGTCCGGATGAGGATGTACAGAGAATGCTCAACCTGGCTCATGCGTGGGTAAGGACTTATGACAGGATATTGTGGAAAAGTTCCAGGAATAACGATTGGCACAACCTGGACGGGACAAGGGAGCTGGATCCGGATTTTCGTTTACAGGTAGAGGGGAAAATAAGAGAACTCTATTGCCGGGAAAATCATATCCTGGAGATAGAATAGTTTTCAGGGGAGGTAAATAAGGGTGAGTGTTGACACTAATCAAGCGGTAAATTGCAAGTGTGAAAATTGCGGTGCCAGTTTTAAAATTAAACTAAGCACCTATTACCAGCGCAAGAAGAAAGGGTATATGCCTGGTAGGTTTTGTGAAAGATGCAAAAGCACCTCTTCCAAGGGTTTACGGTCCAAGATTAAGACCAATGACGAAAGATATTCTTATAAATGGGGTGAGTAAAAGGAGCGGGGATGACCGAGGAAAGCCAGGAACGTATTTTCAAGAATCGGCTGGAGGCGCACGAATATCTGCACAGGCGCGGGTATAAACTAGGCAAGTCCAAGTTTTACCAGGACTGCAAGAATGGAAAGTGCCAACTGGAAGCAGATGGTTCTATAACTCAATCCAGCCTGGAAAGCTATATCAAGCGGGAGGGATTGATTCAGCCGGACCTGGACAAGCACGCAGAGGAAGCCGAGGAACTGAACAGGACAAAATTGCAAAAGGAAATCGAGAAACTGGACTGGGAAAACAAGCGCCGGCAATTGGAATATGAAAAGGAAATGGGCAAGTATATTCCGAAGTCGGATTTCGAAGCTGAGTTGGCTTCCAGGGTTGCAGCACACGAGGCCAGGTTGCGGAATATGATCCGGGAAAAGGCCCTGGAGTGGATCTGGGCGGTAAACGGTGATCCTAAAAGGGTCCAGGACCTGATCGATGCGGCCAACGAATCCCTGAACGACCTGTTTAACGACATGGCCAGGATGGATCAGTTCCAGGTTGTATTTGTGGGAGAGGAAGAAATTCAGACAACCGGGGAAGAAATCGAATAACTAAGAATCGTTTATTAAGTGAGAAGCTATAATGAGGAAAACACATACATTGAAGACATATCCGGAATATTTTCAAGCTACTTGGGATGGAATGAAGAATTTCGAATATAGAAAAAATGATAGGGATTTTGAGGTTGAAGATGTAATTATTTTGCGCGAATTCGATAAAGAAAATGGATATACAAGGAGAGCTATAACCGCAAGAGTAGACTATATAATTTATGGAGGTGTCTTTAATAATGTAGGATTGCCTTCAGGTTACTGCATTATGGGAATTGAACCTTTTGAATTTATATCAACATAAATAGGGAAATATAAGAACAATAGATAAAAGCACAAAATAGTATGCAAAATCAAGCTGAACTCCCGGTAGAGAAACAACCCCAAACCATACAAGTAAATTTTCCGGACTGGCTGCCGGAGTCAGTAAAGAATCGCATCAGGGAACAGGGTGGTTTTACGCACACGACCAGGTTCACCAAAGCCGAGCGCAAGGTCCTGCGCAAGCGCAAAAAGGTTCCGGTTTCCGAGTGGGCGGAGCGGCACCGGGTAGTTACTCAATCCTCACTTCCAGGTCCCTGGAGGAACAACACCACTCCATATTTGGCCGGGGTCATGGATGCGGCAAACTTTCCCAGCGTACAAGAGATAGGACTTTGCAAGGCTCCCCAGGTTGGCGGGTCGGAAGCGGCTCATAATTTTGTGGGGTATACGATAGACCGGGATCCGGGGCCGGTCCTGTACGTTTATCCGGATGAGGTCACGGCCAAGGAAAACAACAAGGACCGCGTGGAACCCATGATTAAAAATTCCCCCAGGTTGCGGTCCTACATGACCGGGGTGGCGGACGATTCATCTTCCCTGCGGATCAACCTGCAACACATGCTTATCTTTATGGCCTGGGCCAGATCTGCCAGTAGGTTGGGGAACAAGCCGATCAAGGTTGTTATTTTCGACGAGACAGACAAATACCCGGAGGTTGCAAGTAAGCGGGAAGCAGGCCCTATCCCACTGGGGAAGAAACGTACACAGACGTACAAGTGGAGCCGGAAGATCTGGCAGCTCTCCACCCCGACAGTAGAACAGGCACCTATATGGACTTATATGAGCCAGGAAGCGGAAGCTGTGTTCCATTACGAGGTTGTCTGCCCCTTGTGCGGACACAGGCAAAAGATGGAACTGGGAGAGAAGGACAGCTTGCACGGAATAAAATGGCCGAAGGATGAGCGCGACCCCACCAGGATAGAATCACTGGAGCTGGCCTGGTACAAATGCGCTGGCTCTGTTTGCCAGTCGGATCCGGAAGCGGTTTGGTCAGACTATCAAAGGGACCGGGCAGTTAGGGCAGGGCAGTGGAGAGAAGCGAATTCCGGATTGGAACTGTTTGACCACCTGAGAAAATACCGGCCGAAAAAGGTAGGCTTCCATTTGCCGTCCTGGATATCTCCGTTTGTATCTCTGTCCGAAATTGCAGCTGCCTTTTTGAGATCCAGGCATGACAAGACGGAACTGAAAGATTTCATGAACAACTATATGGCCGAACCCTGGGTTGAATACGAAGTAGAGCGCCAGGAAGATCAGATTTTGGCACTGTGCGATGAGCGCCCCAGGGGTCAGGTGCCGGGCAACGGCCAGGTAGCCTGTTTATTGGCCGGTGTAGATACTCAGGATAATGGATTTTGGTATGAAATCCGTGCAATTGGTTATGGGGTGGCCCAGGATAGCTGGCAGATAAGGGAAGGGTTTATCAAGGCGGATTGGGCCAAGATGGACCCGGAACAACTACAGGACAGGTCATACCCCTACCATCCAGCCTTTGATTCCTTGCGCCAGGTGTTGTTCGAGGACAGTTATCAGGATCCGGACGGAAACGAGTACCAGGTATCCAGGGTAGCAATCGACGCAATGGGGCACCGTACTGCGGAAGTATACGATTTCTGCAGGGCGCACAGGGGAAGGGTTATTCCGATCCAGGGCATGAATACCAGAGCTAACAGGCCCAGGAAATGGTCCAAAATAGAGACTTATCCCGGTTCAAACAAGCAGATCCCCGGAGGGGTTCAGCTCCTGCAGCTGGACGTTAACCACTACAAAGACAATCTGTCCACTAAGCTGCAAATAGCTCCCCTGGATCCCGGCGCTTGGAGATACCACAGCGAGACCACCAGGGATTGGGCACGGCACATGTGCACGGAATACCTGGATGAGCAGAAAAATCGCTGGATGTGCCCCTCGAATCAGCCCAACCACGGTTGGGACTGTTCAGTGTATGTTTTGGCACTGGCTGATGAAATGGGGATCAAACACTGGACATTCAAGCAACAGAAAACACAAAAGCCCAAACAGAAAAAGTCAAAGCCCGGTCCTGGAAGTGGATCCGGAAAACCATCATGGCTAAACAGGAGGTAACATGGCGAAGAAACAGCAGGCACAGCAAAAAGCAGTTAATGAAAATGACAAGCGCCTGGATGTGGCCCAGGTAGCTCAGCGTTTGGGGTTGTCCAGATCCAGCATTTACCGTTTGATACATTCCGGAGAATTAAGGGCCGCGACTTTTGGTCCAGTGCGGGGATACCAGGTCTGGGAAGCTTCGGTGGTAGAATATGAGCAAAGGAAATTGCAAGAGGCTGGGGTGGAAGGTTGACTATATTAGTTTATTTGTTTAATATTATTAATATATTCTTTTTTTAAATAATAAGGATTATAGTGATAATAAGTCTACATCTCCATATGTGGCTTAACAATTCAAAGATTTTTTATCGATTAATGGATAAATATAATTTTTATTGTAAAGAAAGTGACTTGAAAATTTATTAGATAGATGTAAATAATATTACCTAAATCTGGCGATTTTTTAATTAAACACAACCCTATAGCACTATAAATAATATTATGTTACTTTTTGCACATTTTATATTTAATTGTGTTATTAATCTTTGTTTGATAATTTTATTACCAAGCTAAAGACGTTTTTAAGAAGTATAAAAGTGAATACTCGCTGTTTTTGGACGTACTACTCCCTTGGACTGGCACTGTATTTTTTTAGTTCCAAGTTTATGCTTCAATTTGAGGGGGATTGCAACACCTCCTCCAAAGTTTATCAAAGTCCAAAACATCATAAACCGCTTTTGAAACCTTAAGGATAATCTGGTGCGAAGTTTTAACTATTTTGCCCCCTATATCTATAACCTTGCGCCGCAAGGTCGTGGGATAACTACTTACAGGGACAACATCGGAGCAGATATCCTCCTTAAATGCTTGGTACAGATTGTAAGCCATCACCATGCAATGATAGAAGACAACATTGTATTTATATTTATGAAAAGGCAGTTCTTCGCTCCCAAAGTCCTTGAATGCTCGGAATGTAAGTTCACCCCGGCCTTGGTCGTGAAAACAGTCTATAATACCGTCAGCAGAAAACAACCAATCCAGTCCGGCTTCTTTCAACTGGGAATCCACAGTATAACCCATACCCAGGTTGGTATAAATGACAGTACATGGCCGTACAAAGGGCAATACAAACTGTCCATCTTCCGTCATGGGCCGTGTAAAGATTGCCCTTCGGAATATATCCCAACTCTTTCTACGATCACCAAACTCGATATATTCCCAGATGCGCTTGTCCTCGATATTTCCCGAACCGAAGAAACGATGCCATTT
>CAJXKR010000011.1 GCA_913055815.1 uncultured Desulfohalobiaceae bacterium
GGGCCGCCCGAACAATTCTGGCCCAAGTATTTGCAGAATGCGGCTTATTTTTGCGGGGCGGAATACGCCCTGCTTCTAAGTATCCTGTCTTCGGGGGAGGATTGTTAGTTGTATACTGTTTGAGGTTCAAGCTGCGAACTTCGAACAGTCCGGTTTGTATCCAGGGAATTGGGAGCTCACGGGTCCTTGTACCTAAACAAGATTGCTCGAGGTTCGGAGTTTAAAGAAATAAATTGGAATTGCGTGCAATACAATTTTTCATTGACAAAAAATAGCAATTGTATAGTTTAAAATATATTTGTTACCTTTCTTGTGGATTTTATGCCTGCCTGTTCACCCGAGCACAGTGCCCACCGCAGCATAATCTGCCAAGCGGGGTGATTGATCCGACTGGGCTGATAAAGTTCATTCCGGAACAAAAAAAATGATCAACAGACAAAAACAAAGATTTTGAAAAGTTGGGCAGCGCATTGCCGATATTGGATAATTTTTGTGTCCTTTGATTCGAGGGTTCGCTTGCAGGACGTAACTGCAAAAAGTCCGATCTATCATCAAAACAAAATCTGTTTTTATAACTCTTTGTTTTTGCTGAGATCTGATTTCGGCTCCTGACCTCTACGGCCTGCAAAATTGTTTTTGCAGGTGCATCTTGCAGGAGCAAGCACTAAATCCAGGGAGATTCTCCATGCAAAATTCGTATAATCATCCGACTGTACACGTTAAGTTAATAATCTTGGCCACTATCCTGCTACTGGTTATGTCTGGGCAGGCAATGGCGGCTGATTGTGATCAATTTTTTTCCGGCAGCGGAACTGAATCAGATCCCTTCCAGATTGCTAATAGCACTGCTCTGCAAAACTTGTCCGAAAATTCAGCATGTTGGGACAAGAACATTAATCAGACAGCAGACATAAACGCTACAAATTCATCTAATTGGAACGGCGGCGATGGCTTCTCGCCGATTGGCAATGACACAACATCATTTACAGGCACATATAACGGCCAGGGCCATACCATAACCGGCCTGACCATTGACCGCGACAGCACAGATAATATCGGCCTTTTTGGTGCTACCGATAGTGGTGTCACTATTGAAAATGTGCAACTTACAGATGTCCATATTAATGGCAACTTGAGAGTCGGCGGCCTGGTGGGCTGGAATGATGGCACAGTGAGCAACAGCACAAGCAGCGGTAGTGTAAATGGCACCGGCAATGTGGGCGCTCTGGCCGGCCGGAACAATGGCACTGTCCAGGACGTACACGCGTACGGCCTGGTGTTTGGCGCGGAAAACAGCACTGTGGCCGGCGGACTGGTGGGGCACAACAGCGGCAACATGACAGAATGCTATTCCACGGCACATGTGGAAAGCTATGGTGCGGCCGGAGGCCTGGTGGGCAATTGTACCGCCGGAGATATTCGAGACAGCTACGCCACCGGGGATGTGACCGGTACGGACAACATCGGCGGTCTTGTAGGTCAGGCGGATAAGCAGGCAGAGATAATCCGGACCTATTATGCCCAGGGGCAGGTGGCCTTGAGTGCAGCCGCGGCAACCAATGCCAGCAGCGGTGGGCTGATTGGAGAGGGCAACGCGAGTGTTAACAGTTCCTATTGGGACCAGTGGTCCAGTTCGCAAAGTTCATCAGCCGGGGGAGAAAGGCTGTCCACGCCACAGATGCGCAATAGCACCTCCTATAATGCTTCCTGGAATTTTGGTCCTGATAATACCTGGAACCGGGATGATGACTATAATGGCGGGTATCCCTATCTGACCAACTCCACCCTGTTTAGCATAAATGCCACCAAAGATCCGGATGAATGGGGCAGCAGCGTGGACTGGACCGGAAAGTATCCAGAAGGGGCAACTGCCCAGTTGCTTATCTACCCGGAAGTTGGCTATAGCATAGATGAGGTCACGGGCTGTAGCGGAAGCCGGTTTACCAACGAGTACACCATAGATCCAGTGAGCAGTAATTGTACTGTTGATGTGCAATTTGAAGAGTTGAAGACTAATGCCAACGCAAGCTGTGATCCTGCAAGTATCGGATCAGGATCTGAAGAATTCACAGACCTTGATGACATTTCCGCCACTTACAAAATCAGCGAAGACTATACAGATGGGGATAGCGATCAGGTGCATTTTACATATGCATATGAAGGAAATACCACAGCCTCTGCAAATGGAACAGCAAATGCCACTGCCTGGCTGGGAGGGTTTACACCGGATACATTCAATGCCACAGAGCTTCCCCCTGCTCAAATCGTGGTGGTTACTGCAGATGGAAATGAGACAGCGTTTGAGTTCGGACCACACCAACAACAAAATAATGGGACCTTGTTCCGCACTGATAAAACAGGCTCGTTTAATGCTTCTGTTGGGGATAATGTCCATGTTGAAATCGGATCCCTCTGCAACTGTTCTGCTAACCAGCCAGATATAGCAAATGCCACCAGCAACTCTGGCATGCTTATAAGCGCCGAGCCCTATTATGTCTTGACTGTCAACAGCGGTTCAAATGGAGGCGAGTATTTGAACGGGACCGAGGTTAATATCAGTGCGGATTCCAAAACAGGGAAAAGCTTTGATTCCTGGACCGGTGATACCCAATATCTGGCAGATTCTGGCAGCTCCAGTACCACTTTAGACATGCCGGCGAAGGATATCTCGGTCACAGCCACCTACGACAATCTCACCTACACTGTCAGCGCTTCAGCTGGTGCAGGGGGCAGCATTGACCCCAACAGCCAGACTGTAACCTATGGGAACGACGCAACATTTACAGTCACACCGGATACAGGCTATAAAATCAACACTGTAACCGGTTGTTCCGGGAGCCTGGATGGAAGCACCTATACCACCGGTTCCATCTACTCCGACTGCACAGTCCAGGCAAGATTTGTTGGCGATTTTGCAGGCGGAGACGGCAGCCAGAGTGATCCGTACCGGATCGAAACTCCGGAGCAGTTGGACAATGTCCGCAACATGCCTGACGGGGAGTATTTTGAGATCAAAGGTGATCTGGATGTAAGTACCCTGGACAGTTGGACCCCCCTGGGCTCAGACTCGCCTTTTACCGGCACGATCCTGGGACTTGACTACGCCGCCATCACCGGCCTGAACGGCACACCATTGTTTGACCAAGTGGGCCTTGGTGCAGACATCGCGGATATAAGCATTTCCGGCAGTGAGATGACCGATGCTACTGGCCCGGCAGGTCTTTTTGCCAATGAAATAACTGGCAATGCCAGCAATAGGGCCGAGTTGTCCAATATCACACTGGACCAGGATTGCTCTATCAGTGCAGGCGAGTTTGAAAACAATATCGGCGCACTCTCCGGCCGGATTGAATATGCAGATCTAGAGAATATAACTATAAATTCGGATGTTAATGGTACAGGAGACAATACCGGGGCTATTGGCGGATCGGTTACTGACGCAGAGATAGTTGTGGCCCTTATAAACGCGGATGTCAGCGGTAATGACAACGTGGGTGGGATTGGAGGAAATGTGGCCAATACCGATCTGCAAAATATCAATATAAATGGTTCTGTCCAGGGCAGCGACAATGTGGGCGGCATCAGCGGCACCATGGACGCGGGGTCTGTACAAGAGATCAGCATATGGGAACAAGTAAATGCCACTGCAGGCACTCAAGGATTTGTCCAGGGGGCAACCGGTGCTTCCTCTCCCACAATCCAAGACTATCGCATCACAGCTACCTCCGGAGACCACGGAAGCATCAGCCCCTTGTTCAGGATCGTGGATAATGGAGATCGAGCCAAGTTCAAGATTAGACCGCAAGATGGTTACAAAATTGACTATGTAACCGGATGTGGCGGAAACCTTTCCGGCAATACTTATACCACGGATCCCACTGGTAACTGCAATGTTGAAGCAGGGTTTATTCAAAAACAAATTAAATACAGTCTGACAGTGATCGACGGCAGCGGCGGGGGAAATTACGTGTCCGGCGAGGAAATAACTATTCAAGCGGATTCCGCCCCCACAGGACAGGAGTTCGATGCCTGGACCGGTGATAAAGATCACGTTGAAGATGTGAACAGTGCCTCCACCGCATTGACCATGCCCGAGTCTAATGTCTCGGTAACAGCGACCTATAAGGATATCCTGGTGGAGAGATATAGTTTGACTGTGAACCAAGGTGCAGGCGGAGGTAAGTATAAGTCAGGACGGACTGTCAGCATTGCGGCAGATGCACCGCCAGAGGGCGAGAAATTTGATACCTGGACCGGAGATACCGGGCATGTGGCTGAGCCTGACAATCCCAATACCAGTGTAGGGATACCAAAACAGGACATTACCGTTACAGCAACTTACAAACCAAAAACCCAACAAAAATATTCACTTACAGTAGATATTGGTACCGGCAGCGGTATTTACGATGTTAATCAGACCATAAGCATTGCTGCCGAGCCTGCAGCAGAAGGTGAGATCTTTGCCCAGTGGGCCGGGGATATTGAAGGTATAGCAAACAGGCATAGTCCCAATACATCCCTGACCATGCCTGCACAGGACATCTATATACAGGCCACATACAAGGCCAAATCGGTTCAAGAATATACTTTGAGCGTAGCTTCAGGAACAGGCAGCGGGGATTATACTGCTGGAGAACAGGTAAACATTGCAGCCCAGCCTGCAGCAGAAGGCAAGATATTTCAGGAGTGGACCGGAGATGTAGATTATATCAAGAAGATTAATCATCCCAATACAGAACTGCTTATGCCTGAGGAAGATATCGAGGTTCAGGCAAATTATCAGGACAAATCTTCTCAGGAATATACTTTGAGCGTGGGTTCAGGTACAGGCAGCGGTGAATATGGGCCCGGGGAGAGTGTCTCTGTATCCGCTGAACCGGCGGAAGAGGGCATGGCCTTTAATAGCTGGACCGGGGATAGGTTTTACCTGCACAATCCTGACAACTCCATGACTTATGTTGTTATGCCTGAAGACAACGTGTCCATTACAGCCTCGTATGAACAAACCACACCTGATGAATACTCCCTGGAAATAAAATCCGGTACAGGCAGTGGCGAGTATCAGTCCGGGTATGTTGTGAACATTAATGCACAGCCTGCAGCAGAAGGTAAGGTTTTTGACCAATGGGTAGGACAGACCTCCAGGATTGCCAATACCAATTTGCCCAATACCGTGCTGGAGATGCCAACTACGGATGTACAGGTAGAGGCAACCTATAAATCGGATCCGGGTGAACAAGATCCCCGGGAACTGGAGGTAAAAAATGGCACCGGAGACGGAGAGTACAAATCCGGAAGGGTAGTGAGCATTGCCGCGGATGTACGCGATGAGTATATTTTTGACAGTTGGGAAGGACAGACTTCCCAGGTGCAAAATGTCAATATCCCCAATACAGCAGTGCACATGCCTAAAACTCCAGTGGAGATCGAGGCAACCTATAAACCGGATCCAGATGATAGTTATACCTTGACCGAAGATACATTTATCCCTGAACGAAAAAGTGCGCAAGCTGATAAAGGTCCCAACAATACCAAGTTCTTGGCCTCGGTTAAACACACCGTGCTCATTTTGGCCAGCGATATGAGGCAAGTCCTGGTTGACGACGCACTGGCTGTTACTCAAGATAACGATGGAGTGGTAATAAGCAATTTACCTGCAGGCAGCCTGATCAACCTGGTCGGGCCCGAAGCACCCGAGGGCTACGTCTTTGATAAATGGATCGGACAGACTTCCCATGTTCAAAATATCAATTTATCTGAGACAATGCTCTATATGCCGGATAATGATGTAAATGTGATCGCCTCCTACAAACTTGAGCCCCAAGAAGTAGACTTACAAGTTGAAAACGGCAGTGGTGATGGTAGTTATGAACCCGGCAAGGTGGTGGATATCGAAGCAGATAGCCCGAAGCAAGGGCGGATGTTCGTCAAATGGGAAGGGCAAACCGCGAATGTGGAGAACATAAACTTGAATGCCACGACACTGCTCATGCCAGGCAGTGATGTGAGCATAAACGCTGTCTACCAGGATATTCCTGATCAAAAATATACTCTGACGGTGCAAAACGGAAAAGGCGGCGGCAAGTACCAGGCAGGTAAATATGTACAAATTCAAAGTAAAGATCCACCTCCGGAGCAGATGTTTGCCCGCTGGAAAGGACAGATTGCCAATGTCCAGGATGTAAATGCAGACGAGACCTCTATTTATATGCCGGCTAACAATGCGACAATCAAGGCATCCTTTTCATCCTATCATGAAGTGACTGCCTTTGCTAATAAGGGGGTCAGTATTGAGCCTTCCGGAGTGATCGATGTCCCGGAAAACGAGCGGCAATCTTTCACTATTACCCCGAATGCCGGATATAGTATTGAAAGTGTAGACGGTTGCTCTGGGACCAGCCTCACCAATACCTCCTATACAACTGGTCCCATCAAAAAGCCTTGTACTGTGCAGATAGAACAATCCGGAAAGCCGGACAGCTCTTTGAACTATTTTGGCTGTGTAATGAATCCTGATGCCGGGTTGGATTGGGGCCTGATGTTTATCCTGACGGGATTGGGCATGTATGTGCTTGTAGCTTATCTTCGCAAAAGGTTCTTGGGGCCCTTGTCTTCCTAAGGTAAAAGCCTGGGTATAAAACTTTCGGCAAGAAACTGGGCGTATTATTTAATTCTTTCCAATCAAATAATACGCCCAGTGCTTGTCCGGGAGGAGATACAATTCCCCGCGGTTTTTTCGATTTCCGGATTCTTTGGATGTCTCTTCAGAGACACGAATGTATCCAACCTATACGATCAAGCCAATAACCGAGAACAGGTTTGCAGCGCAAGGTAGATGGGTGAGTTTTCTTCCAATCACTATTTAGTCTGACTCTCAAAAATTATAACCAATACCTCCCTGCAAAGTAGTGCCCCCGAAATTATTGGTTTCAGATCCTTTCCAGTTATATTCGATTTCTTGGTTGTTTGTGAAAATCTTGCCCTGAGCTTTGAGAAACAAGTCTTCGTTCAAGTTGATCCTGACGCCTGCAACACCGTTCCAACCAAGTCCTGCACCTGTATCTTCCCACTTGTACGTAGAAGTTGGGCTATATGCAAAAGTCCCTTTTCCTTCCAAATTGTTATGATAAACTCCGAATCCTGCCCCAATATATGGTTGAATTTTGCTTTTATTGTATTGAAGAAGACCCAGGAATTCAGCTCCTGATGTGGTCAATTCCCCTGTTTGGGGTCCTTTGTCAATTTCAGTGTCAGTAAAGACTAAATTGCACATTATTGCAAAATAATCATTAAAACTGGTTACGCTGGAAAAATCCACCGCAGGTCCGGAATCCCAGTCCTGCATATTATCGTTGTTTGGAAAAAAGCTGCCGAAGGAGATGGAAAATTTCTGACTTGAAATTGGCGAGTCCTTTTTCTGATCTTGCGCAAATCCTGCTAGGGGGGCGCAGGTAATCAACACAAGTACTACCAAGCATAAGCAAATACAAAATTTTTTCATAAACCTTCTCCCTCCCCTTTTTTGATTCAGGTTGCAAGCACGACCCAGTAGACCGCTTTAACAACAATTAAATCCGGCAGGTGGTCCTAGGTGGATTTTGATATGGATGTCCAGTCATTGACTTCTTAGCGTACAAAGTTATCTCTTGCTGTGCAAAGCAACAAAGTCTTGGTCATTGCAAAAATGAAAGATATGAAATATAATTTAAAGGTGTACGTGGCTTGTATTAATAGCCAACAATACTCACAGTATGGGTTTGCCGCGTATTTTTGTCAATGGCATTTCTCATTATTTTGCCGTCAAAAGCTGTCAGTTAATCCTTTCATTCCTGCGTTGCAGAGACATATCCATTGGTTGCAAAATTTTGTAAAAATCTTAGACTGTCCAATAACTGATAACAACGAGCAAGGAACCAGGAACCAGGAACTAAGAACCTTAAACGGTTATCGAGAAAGTCGCGATCCATGTTCGATCAAATCATTCAATCCCTGCAGGAACTGCGGCGCTTTAGCGGGCCGCCCGAACAATTCTGGCCCAAGTATTTGCAGAATGCGGCTTATTTTTGCGGGGCGGAATACGCCCTGCTTCTCAGTACCCCGTCTTCAGGGGAGGATTGGGAAATCCGGTTTGTCTGGCCGCAGGAACATCAACATTTGGGGGATTTCTCCGTTCTGGAGGAAAGGGTGCCCGTGTTTGCCCAACGGATAAACCGGCACGGTCAGGCTAGTGAGGCCGGGTTGGTGCTGTCTGAACAGGGCAAGGCGGCATCGCTGGTGGGAATAAGGCTGGACGAGGTAGAGCAAGACGGCCTGTATGTTGCGGTGTTTGTCCTGTCAGGCCCGGACCAGGGCAATGTACAGGAACTCTTTTCCCGGCTTAACCTTATCGCGGATATACCTGCAAATTATACCTATATCCGGGAACTGGAACATCAGTGGTCAAGATCAGAAGCCCTGCACAAGGCCATGAGTATCCTGTCCCTGTTGCAGGAAAAAAACAAGTATGTCGAAGCCTGCATGACTGCCTGCAACGAGATTGTTTCCAGGTACAACTGCCTCCGGGTGAGCTTGAGCAGGCAAAAGGGACACTATGTAAAGCTGCAAGCCATCAGCCACACAGAGCGTTTCGAAAAGAAAATGGACGCGGTGCGCTGCATGGAAGCCGCCATGGAAGAGGCCCTGGACCAGGACGAAGAGATTACCTGGCCCCCCTCTGAGGAAAGTGATGCGGTAACTTTGGCTCATGAAACCTTTGCGCGACGTTTGGGATCGGATTATCTGCTTTCCCTGCCCTTGAGGGTTAACAATGAGCCCGTGGGAGTGCTGTGCTGCGAACGTCAGCAATATGCCTTCACAGAGCAGGATATTCTCGAGCTCAGGCTTTTGTGCGATCAAATAATACATCCCCTGGAACAACTCAGGCAGAAGGACAGGTGGATAGGAGCCAGGGCAGCCGCCGGCCTGAACTCTTCCCTGGAGAAGGTGGTGGGGGTCAAGCATACATTTGCCAAAACAATCGCGGTGGTAATAACCATCCTTTTGTTTGTGATCGTGTTTGGTTCCTGGCAGTACAAGATCGAGGCCCCTTTTTTGCTCAAGACTGATTCGATAGCCCAGTTGCCAGCTCCTTACAAGGGGTATGTGGAAGAGGTGAAGGTCCGGGAGGGAGACAGAGTGTCCAAGGGAGAGACTCTGCTCACTCTGGATACTGATAGGTTGGAACTGAAAGCGGCTCAGGTGCTGGCGGACAAACACCGCTATCTGAGGGAAGCGGAAAAGTCCAGGGCTAGCAATAAATTGGCAGAGATGAAGATTGCCAGGGCACGGGCCGAACAGTCCCAGGCAAAATTGGAAGGGATTCGTTATCAGCTGAATCACGCGAAAATCAAATCCCCTATCGGCGGTGTGGTCGTGAAGGGAAAAGACGAGAAGCTTATGGGAGCGCCGGTGCGCAAGGGGGATGTGTTGTTCAAGGTTGCGCGGATCCAGGATATGTACGCAGAGTTGGCTGTTAAGGAACGAGATGTTCATGAAGTGGAGCTAGGGGCGAAGGGGGCAATAGCTTTCGTATCCAGGCCGGGTATCAAGTTTGATATCCAGGTGGAGAGAATCAATCCCATTTCCAAGGTAAAGAAAAAGGCCAATCGATTTATGGCAAGGGCCAGTATACAGGAGGATCCTGCCAAGTGGTGGAGGCCGGGAATGAGCGGGATAGCAAAGATCCATGCAGGAGAGCGCAATATATTGTGGATACTTACCCATCGTATAGTGGACTTTTTTCACAAGTTCTTTTGGGTATAAACGGTTTCTTGTTTGCTCGTTTTTTGGTTCCTCGTTCCTTGTTTTCGTTTGAAGTGAAGTTCTAGGTTTATCGTTTTTGATTCTTGGCTCAACAGCTAAACGGCTCAACGACATAATAGCTAATTCCCCTGGCCCTGATAACAGATAACGGATAACAGATAACGGACAACGGATAACTTTTCGCCAACCAACTACTACCAGGGTTCAAGTCCAACGATAAGGGGAATATCGCTATGCGTAAGCCCGGAAGCACTTTTAGCGAGTCCTGGCACAAGGTTGCCGAACTCCAGATGAGGCTAAAACCCACTGTGGAAACCTGGAAACAGTTTTTCCGGGGAGAACAGTGGTATATACTGCACGATCCCTTCAATAACCAGTTCTTTCGACTGCGTCCTGCGGCCTACGAATTTGTCTCCCGTCTGCGCTTTTCCCGGAGCGTGGAAGATGTCTGGAAGGAATGCCTGCAAAAATATCCTGACCAAGCACCGGGGCAGGAAGACGTTATCCAGTTGTTGACCCAGTTGTACTTCAGCAATCTTTTGAGTTTTGCTTCTGATATAGACAGCAGCGGTTTGTTCAAACGCCACAAGGAACGCAGGCAGCAGGAGATGCGCTCCAAATTGCTCAGCATCATGTTTTTGCGTATCCCTTTGTGGGATCCGGACAGCTTCCTGAACAAGATAAAGCCGATTATCAACCTGGTAGTCAGTATGGCAGGGGCGGGGATATTCGCCTTTACCTTGATTTGGGCGGTCAAGTTGGCTGTGGCAAATTTTGGGGAGCTTACCTCCCAGGCACAGGGGATGCTGGCTCCTGACAACATCGTCTGGCTTTACGTGGCACTGGTCTTGCTTAAGTCCTTGCATGAAATGGGGCACGCGTTCGTTTGCAAGAGGTACAATGGAGAAGTCCATACCATGGGGGTGATGTTTTTGATTTTTACCCCGTTGCCCTATATGGACGCCTCTTCCAGCTGGACCTTCCGCCAACGCTGGATGCGGGTGCTGGTGGGAAGTGCCGGGATTCTCACCGAGATCTTTATCGCCGCTGTGGCGGTATTAGTATGGGCTAATGTAGGTTCCGGGTTCTTGAACAGCCTCGCCTACAACCTGATCATCATTGCCTCTGTTTCCACGGTTATTTTTAATGCCAATCCCTTGCTCCGTTTCGACGGCTATTACATCCTTTCGGACCTGTTGGATCTCCCCAATCTGCATCAAAGGAGCAAGGACTACCTGCGCTATTTGCTGGAAAAGTTCGTCTTTGGGGTAAGAAATTTACCCAGCCCCACCCAGAGCAGCAAAGAGGCGTTTTGGTTGTGTTTCTTCGGAGTCCTTAGCAGTCTTTACCGGATAGTGGTCTTTGTAGGTATAGCTCTGTTTGTGGCGGATAAACTGTTTATCCTGGGATTGCTTCTGGCCCTGTTTTGCGCCATAGCTTGGTTGGTGGTCCCGGTGTTCCATTTCGTGCGCTATCTGGCCACCAGCCCATCCTTGGCTCAAAACAGGCCCAGAGCTATTGGCATTTGCGTGACTGTAGTGCTTTGTCTGGTGTTGTTGTTGGGGTTTGTACCTTTTCCCAGGGCCTTTCGGGCCCCTGGAGTTATGCAGGATCAGGGACACAACCGAGTTTTGACCGAAGTTTCCGGTTACTTGACCCACATAGAGACCCAGCCAGGTATGGAAGTGAACAAGGGCACTGTATTGGTAAAAATGTCCAATCCCAGGCTGAAGTTCAAAAACAGGAGGTTGTTGGCCAGAAAACGTGAACTGCAGGCAGTGCTCACCCAAGCCCGCAAATCCGATATCGCTAATGTATCACCTGTTGAAGAGCAACTTTCCACTATACAAAAGGAGTTGCAAAAGAACAGGCAACGCATAAACAACTTAACTGTCCGGGCACAACAAAAAGGCAGATGGATAGCCCCAAAACTGACTGAACGTAAAGGGCTCTGGGTGCAGCGGGGCGAGCAACTGGGGGAGATGGTAAACCTGGATAATTTTAAATTCCTGGCTGTGATTTCCCAAACCGAAGCCTACAATCTGTTTGGGAAGGAATTTAACAACAAGGGAGTTAAGGTCCGGGGTGAGGAAAAGGAAACCTTAAGTGTCAAGGGTTTGGAAATCATCCCTTTTCAACAAAGCCGCTTACCTTCCGCTGCCCTTGGCTGGAAGGCGGGCGGGGAGATTCGCACCAAGGTGCGGGGTAAACAATCCGGACTTGAGACCACCGAGCCTTTTTTCCTGATGCGTTGCCAGCTGCATTCCAACCCGAAAGTGACCCGCCTTCACGGCAGATCCGGGGAGGTGCGTCTGGGACTACCGGATCAAGCCCTGTGGAAGCGAATCGTTCTTGGTATTCGTCAGTTGTTGCAAGAGAGGTTTCAGCTTTGAGCCAGATATTCAAATCCTTTAACTCCGATAACAGCCTTGGGAGGTGCAAAAGTAATGAGCCTGGTCAAACAGGATTATAAAAGCCTGCAGAGGCTTTTTCCTTCTGAAGTGCCCAAAGGAATGGATGCTGCGGCCAACAGCCTGGTGGGGGCGTTTTATCGGCAAAATCCCAGAGTGTGGTCCCTGAAGTCCAGGGCTTATGCGATACACAGCCGGGCGGATTCCTTTAGGGGTTATTCCCGGCAGGAATTCAATTCTTACCTCCAGGAATTGAGGCTGCGTTTTCGAAAAAATCCCCAACAAGACAGGCATGTGGTGAACGAAGCCTTTGCCGCCTTGTGCGAGGCAAGTGAACGCAGTCTGGGTATCAGGCCTTTTCCGGTGCAGGTTATGGGGGCCCTGGCCATGTACAACGGATACCTCATTGAAATGGCCACTGGTGAGGGCAAGACCCTGACTGTTTGTCTACCCTCTGTTTTGGTGGGATGGAGCGCGCGCCCCTGCCATGTGGTAACGGTAAACGACTATCTGGCCAGCAGGGATGCTTCCAGCATGTCGGATTTGTACCGGTTTTGCGGTTTAAGCGTGGGGTGTGTGGTCAGTGAGATGGAGCCCGGGGAAAGACGGGATAATTATCAGTGTGCGGTGGTGTATGCCACCAGCAAGGAGATCCTTGCTGATTATTTGCGGGATCGCTTGAAGTTGCAGGGCAAGGAGAAGTCTTGCCACATGCTCCTGGAGCGACTTGGAAATCCAGGCCTGGAACGGGGGGAGGAATTGGTGATGCGCGGGCTGCATACCGCTTTCGTGGACGAGGTGGACAGCGTGCTGATAGACGAGGCGGTTACACCGCTTATTATTTCCAGTCCAGCCCAAAATTCCTTTCTAAAGGACGTTGTTCCTTGTATACAGGAAATATCCCAGAATTTGATCAAGGATGAGGATTATTCCGTGGATCTTAAGCATATGCAGGTCCACTTGACTGCAAAAGGTCATCGAAAGATCCGGGAATATCAGGAACGTATCCCGGGTATTTGGCAAGGGGCCTCCCGCCGGGAGGAATTGATAAAACAGGCAATTTCCTCGCGGGAGTTTTATCATCAGGAAAAACAATATGTGGTTCAAGACGGCAAGGTGATAATAGTAGACGAGTTTACAGGCAGGCTAATGCCCAACAGATCCTGGAGCAATGGCCTGCACCAGATGATCGAGGCCAAGGAGGGGGTGGAATTTTCCGATCCCACCGAGACCCTGGCCCGGTTGAGTTTTCAGAGATTTTTCAGACTGTTTTACAGGCTGGGCGGAATGAGCGGTACTGCGAGGGAAGCGGCGGGGGAATTCTGGCAAATCTTCGGATTGCCCACGGTGTCCGTACCCACGCATAAACCGTGTATACGCAGGCGGTATCCGGACAGATTCTTTGTGGATGCTGAAAACAAATACCAGGCTATCATCGAGGAAATATTGCATGTGCACGGTACCGGAAGGCCGATTTTGGTGGGTACGCGCAGTGTCAATGTCAGTGAAGATCTGGCGCAAAGGCTGGCGCAGGAGGGATTGGAATGCCAAGTGTTGAACGCAGTCCGGCATGAGGAGGAGGCTCGGATTATATCCCAAGCCGGGGAATATGGGAATATAACCATAGCCACCAACATGGCGGGCAGGGGGACGGATATAAAACTGGGGCCTGGTGTGGCGGAAATTGGGGGGTTGCATGTGATCGCCACTGAACGGCATGAATCCGGGCGTATTGATCGTCAGCTTTTTGGCAGATGTGCACGCCAGGGAGATCCGGGTAGCACCAGGGCTTTTGTAAGCTTGCAGGATGCTTTGTTCGAGCGTTTTGTGCACCGGAGCGTGCGATCATCCCTGGCTGCCACAATTCAGGCCGGGTTGCCCGGAGCTGTCAGAGCTGCCAAAATGGCCTGCTACCTTGCCCAGAGATCCGCCCAGAGTCAGGCTAGCCAAAAGCGCAAATCGGTGCTCCAAAATGACCAGTGGTTCGACAAGGCCCTGTCCTTTTCCGGTAAGAAGTCCTCCCTTTAACCTTTTTACCCCTAACCAAAAACGATGAATGAGCAGGAAGGAACAGTGACATATACAACAGTTTGTCTTTTTGACAATTCATGCTAAAATTTATTGGAAACAATTTGTAATTAGGGAGGTTTTGGAATGTATGAAAAATTTTTGGAATTTTGGGGCAACGCTTTATTATCCGCATCTAAAAACAAGAATTCATCCCGGGATGTAATCAACTGGATCTCCCAAAACAAAGATCAGTTGAGATATATAGCTAGTTGGGTCAGGCAAACCTATAGCGGCTTTGAGGAGATGAAGGAGTTGTATTACAAAGCTTGGGGCCTGGATGAGAACCAAGTTTATAGATCCGAATTTTTGAGGAAGTGGAAAGAGGCGGAAAAGGAATTCAATCAGAATATCAGCGATTTTTTTGCTGTGTTCGGAGCTGTTCCCATGCACGAACACCAGGCCGTATTAAGGGAAAACAAGAAATTGCAAACCAGGGTGGAAGAACTGGAGAAAAGGGTGGAAGATCTTCAGGAAAGATTGCAGGATAAGCATGTGGAGGATTACAGAAAAATGACACAGGAGGCCAACGAGTTGATGAAAACTCAAAGCAAGGAATTTCAGAATCTGATGGAAAGAATGAGCAGTTGTTTTAGGCAGTACAACTCTACATGATCCGGGGCGGTGATATTTTTCCGCCCCTTTTGTAACCATCGGTTGGGGCTCAAACCCCATTCTTTGATTATCCTTTTTGGGGTGGCATAACTTGTGCTTCTCCATCCAGCACTGTCTTGCCGTCCTGGTTAATACAAGTGGTTTTTAATACAACTTTTTTCTTTTCAATCAAGACTTCCGAAACTTCGACCCGGGCGGTAATAGTATCTCCCATGTAAACCGGGGCCGTGAATTTAAGTTCTTGTTTGAGATAAATTGTGCCGGGTCCGGGTAGTTGATTACCCAGAATCGCAGATATGAACCCGGCTGATAGCATGCCGTGGGCAATTCTGCCTTTGAAGGCCGTGTTGCTTGCAAATTCTTCATTGATATGTGCAGGGTTCATATCTCCGGTGATTCCGGCATAAAGATAAATGTCAGCTTCTGAAACGGTTTTTGAAAATTCGGCGGATTCTCCGACTGACAGTTCCTGGATTGATTTTCCTGATTGCATGATTCCAAACTCCTTTATTTTTTGCTTTCGGGTTACCAACCTCTCTCCGAGTATTGTGATTTAGTTTGCTTTCTTGCTGTTTTTTTTGGTTCTTGAAGTCCCGCTTTTTTTTGTTTTGCCGTACCTGGAATCTGAAGTAGTCTTGCGGGATTCCAGGTCTTCGCCGCTAGTTCTTGTGCTCTGGATGGGAGTTTGGTCAGTGCTAATTGCCGGATCTTGGATTTTTTTGTCCAGGGAGGTCTTTTCTGATGTCTGTATTGCTTGCTCTAAAAGGATTGAATCAAGGGTTTGAAAGGAAGAATCGATTATCTGTTTTGTCATTGAGCGTGTCTGGTGTTGTATCTCAAGCATATCCTGGAAAAATTCCTTTTCTTTAGTCTGCAGTTTGTTTAGGCTGTCGAGGATAAGGTCAACTTGTTGTTCAAGATTGTTTTGTACTGCGTTGACGGTTTCGAAAAGATTGTCAAGAATCTCTCGATGCCAAATTATAATCCCTAGAGGGGTCATGGCAACCTCCTTTTCAAGATAACTCCCTTTATACTTTGCTAACTCCAGTCCTCTTATTGAGGGCTGGAGTTAGCAAAAGTGGCCACCAGGCAAGGCTTGAAGTTTCGCTGCAGTGTTAGTATGTTACACTATTTATTTAAGTGAACTATAATCAGGATGTTTTGTCAAGGGTAAATGTTGCGTTGCAATATAAGATGAGTTTTGGCGCTTTTAGTATTAAAACATGTTGCAATCTTTAATTAGCTACCCGAAATTGAACTAGATTTGAATAAATTGCTTGATTGGGACTCGGGTTGATTCTGCCATTTTTAAGCTCAAATGCTTTATTGTAATCATTTATTGCGTTGTAAGGTTTTATATTATACAAAGTGCAATAAAACATTGGCCTTGCCAACTTAGGTATTGGGGGCCGTATAAGGAACCAAATTTAATTTCTTGTGCAATTTTTAAATACTGAGGTAGGGCTTATGAGCGAACCAATTCTGCTTAAGAAATA
Organism: uncultured Desulfohalobiaceae bacterium; assembly: GCA_913055815.1. GTDB lineage: Bacteria > Desulfobacterota > Desulfovibrionia > Desulfovibrionales > Desulfothermaceae > CAJXKR01. Next base: position 16,391 of record CAJXKR010000011.1, read on the forward strand.
TTCCAATCGACGATTGTACGATACTTATAACAGTGAATACGTTACATTGGCACAGGTATGTGAATTGATCGAACAAGGGCATGATGTGCATGTGGAGGATGCCAACAGCAAGGAGGACGTAACCGAGTTGATCTTGACCCAGGTTATCATGGAAAAGGCCAAAAACAAGAATGCGTTATTGCCTTCTTCCCTCCTGCACTTGGCTATTCGTTACGGGGACAATATCTTGAGCGAATTCTTCCAGAAGTTTCTTATGCAAACTGTCCAAAGCTATATGAATTCCCGGGCCGCATTCGATGAACAATTCAAGAAGTGGTTGGAATTGGGATTTAACTTTTCCGAATTGGGGCAAAGGACTTTAACCAATTTAAATCCCTTTATGCAGTTTTACGAATCCAGCAAGGAGGAACGTAAGGAGGACACCAGCGGGGAGGAATCCGGAAGTCGGGAGAAAAAAGGCGCAAACCGGAATAATTGATTTCCGGACATGCGAATTCGGTTTGGGTGGATTGTGTTCTCCAGCCTACACTGTAGGCTGGAGGGTAATTTTTGAAGCTAGATCTTGTTTGTTGAAACCAGTTTTGCAAAATGCTCGAAGGATCTGTCATAGGTCTTTTCGGCTTCCGCAGGAAAAACACAAGCCGGAAGTTGACGGGCTTCCAGGTGATGCCTGATACATTCGCAGCAATAACCTTTTCTGGGACATGGTTCGTATGTACAGTTGCAGTGAGACAGGTTGGCTTCCACGTTACATTCCATATCTTCAACTCCTTGTAAAATATTTTTATACCTTGTGTAGAATTTTTTAAAAACGTCAGGTTACAAGCTAAACAGCCAAAAAATTTTGAGATAACTATTTGAAATTACAGATTTTATGTTGCCCTTAAATGTACTTAATCATTTGTAACATAACATATTGTTTTATCTTTAAAACTTCGAACATAGAACATCGAACTTCGAACTGTCCAGTAACAAGGATTACTAACAAAACATCCAGGTAAGTGCAAGATTTTTCGAGTTTCTAATTCTTCAACTTTAGAAGCGTGAAAAATTACAAATTGGCAGCAAAAAACTTGAGGGGGGAATAATGAACAAATTCAAAAACAGATATATTGTTGATTGCTTGATGATTCCGGGACTATTACTTGTCCTGATTTTTGCAGCGGGCTGCAATTCCAGCATTGGAGGCGATGGAGGTTCCACGGAAAACGGGACTGTAGATATAGCTGGTCGTGTTACCTCCCTGTCGTCAAATGATGATCAAGGACTGTCTGTTCAGTCCCTGTCTGATGGAAGCCCTTATTCCTCGATGCAGCTAGTGCGGGGGGCTGCCGGGACAGTGGTTGAATCCGGGGGCAAGATCAGTGTGAATGGTAAGGAAACCAGCGGGACTAACGACCAGGGAATTTATTTTTTGCAGGAGGTGGCTGTTAACAAGGGTACTGATTTGACTGTGAGTTTCGATTTGGATGGCTATGCCGGGTATTATGCGAGGGTGGAAAATGCGCAGCCCGGTGAGAACTATTCAATATTTCCCGTGCTGGCGGGATTGTCTATAAAGGAAGATTTAACAGCTGGTGAACACCGGGTATTATCAGATCAAGACAATAACAGTAATAGCGTGGAGTTCCGGCAGGGCAGCCTGGAAGAAAACGCAACAGCAGAGATATATTTCGGGAATCCTTCCACACGGGCCGGGGCCCTTGCTTGCCCGGGAGGTTTTGTAGGAGTGGAGAACAGTACGGCAATAAATGCCTCCACCTCAAAAAAGGTCGATCTGATCAGTGCAGGATACCTGGAAATCAGATTGCGGGACGATCAAGGGGAACGGATACAGGAGATTTCTGAGCCGGTAAATGCTACAATGCCCTTGCCCCAAGGATTTCAAAACGGTTCCATACACAATCCTTCCAGCCACAAAAAATACAAGGCAGGGGACGAGATTCCCTGGTGGTCCTTTAACAGTACTGCCGGAATGTGGGTAAAAGAACCAAGCCTCAATGCCACGGTAATAGAAAAAAGTGGCACACTTTGTTTTCAGGCCAGGGCGGATCAACCGGGCTATTGGAGCGCCGGCTTTCCCATGGATAGTTCCTGCCTGCAAGTACAGGTGGTTAACCAGGATCAACAAGGGCTGTCAGATGTTGGCGTATATGCCCAAGGGTTGACATATCCCGGTGTTACCCGGGCAAAAACCAATGATTCCGGGGTGGCCAAGGTCGCAGTAAAATCCTCCTCGCAAGATAAACAGGAGAAAGTCAGGCTCTATGCCAGTAAAGGTAAACTGGATTTCTTATATAACGCAACAGAAAGTGAAGGTGACAAAACCGAGTTTGTCTATACCAGTGAAAATACTTGCAAGGAGTTGCAAAATCCCATTGAGGTGGACAGCAGGGGAACAGTAAAAGGTGGTGTGCAGTATGCAAATTCCGGAGTAGCAAGTGGGTTTGATCTTTATTCCAGTTTGGGGGTGACTGCAACAACAAATGATCAGGGCAGATATTCCCTGGATGTGCCACTGGGAGTGGAGGTGCAGCTTTTTGCTCCGGGGTTGGAAAAGTCCCTGACAGCTAGCAGGGAGCAGCAGGTCAAGGAACTGGATATTGAAATTCCCAACAGGGCCCCGGAAGTGCGATCTTTTAGCAGGACTCCGGACGGTGTGGTGTCCTCGCTCTCAGACGTAAATTTATACATAAATGCAACTGATCCTGATCCAGGGAATGAATTGACCTGCGAGTGGAACGCTACTGCAGGTTCCATCCGGCCCAAGCAGGGTAAAGAGGTTACCTGGACAGCCCCGGATACTGAAAGCGGGTCTGCTGAAATCAAGGTGGCGGTTAAGGATAATTACAATGGCAAAACAGTTGAGGGCGAGACTATTGCTTGGGAGTACTATCAGGATAGCTCTACAGAACTCCGGGTAGGAGTGTTCCGGGATTCCGGCTTTGAAGACCCGGTCACCAATGCTACGGTTGTTTTGTATGAAGAGGGCGATACCAGCAGTATCAGCAGCACTCAAAGCACGGATGCGGACGGAATGGTTGATTTCGGGGATATAGGCAGGAAAAGGGCCAGCATCAGCATAATCCAAAAACAGGACAAAAACTGGAAAATCGAGACATTGCTGGATATTGCGGTGGGTGATTTCAAGTACAATATCAGTCCCAGTGTTAATCTGCAAAATCTGCTACAGGACAAGGAGGCAGAATACACGGTTAATGCGAGTTTGAACAAATTACCCACAGGTACGCAGCAAACCAGGATACATCCCTTGATGGCATCCAAATCCCATGGGGACTTGGGTGAGTACACAAACTTAGGTATTCACGAAAGTGCTATCCAAGATAACGGAAAGATTTCTCTTTTGGGTGAGGCATACGATGGCTCGGATTTGATAGGATACGGCTTCTTTTTGGATAGGTCAATGCAAGACGGCAAGAAATACGATATTAATATCACCCGGGATCCGGGTAAAATAAATTGGACGGCAAAATCGGATCCTGTCCAGGATATTTATATAATGGGCAAGCGCGAAGGGGTGACTTACAGCTACTTGAGCAATGACAACTACGACAGCCCTCAGGATAGTGGGAGTATTAACGTTCCGGGCGAGTTTCCGCTGGATGACTGGATTGTTTATGCCGGAAACAAGAGGGACTCTGATACCCAGGGTGACGCTTATACCCGTCTTATATTTTGGGATAAATACTCTAACTTACCAAGGAATGTCCAGATTCAATTCCCGGAGTATCGGATCCTGGGACTGGATTACGACCCGGAGGAAGGGAGAGCGTCCTGGTATATTGAAAAGGGAGAGACTGGAATGGACGTGCTGAAACTTTCAATGGACGCTGCCCAGGTAAAATGGAACCTGCTCAAACAACCTGAACTTTATCAGTCCGGTGTTAAGCTACCTGCTTTGCCGGATGATGTGGAAGAAGAAATCGATATCAATTGGGAAAATCAAAGGCTGAATATCTACGATTTTGATTTTGCCAACGGGTATTTGGATTTTGTGAGAAAATACAACAATGGCACGAATCCCTTTAACAGCGCATCCGAGTACTTCAAGGGATACCGGCAAGAGCCCTTATGAAGCCATATTGTTTCAATGCAATAAGTAGATGTTTTATCCTGGGAGCAATTGTTTTTTTGATATCAGGTTTTTTCCATGAGAGCGCAATCCCGGATGTTAACACTACGGGTACTGAATTTGCAAATACAGGGATAGTAAGCCTGGAAAAATATCGGCACAAGGATGCTGCCGGCGGTAGAAGCTGTGCATCCTTGTTGGATGCCTTGTCTGTTCCCTCGAAAATAGATATTTACCTGGACCGGGAGGCGAAGTGCGATCCTCCGGAGCATGGTCACAGGCGGGATTTCAAGCAGATAGTCCAAGCGATGACAGCAAATTCAGCTTTCGTGTATACAAGAAAGCAGGGGGAAAGGGTCTTGACCCGGATTTATGTTTTGTCAGGAAATAATAAGAATAAGCAAAATGATTTACCTGCATTGGACAATACTCAGGGAGTGTCTAATCCCGGGAGGATTGATCCCGAAGGGACTGGATATGTTCAGGCTATGAGCGGGGGAAGTGCAACAGATAAGCGGGACAAAAAAACAGACCGGGACAGTTCAGGGTATATCCCCGGAGAGATATTGGTCAAGTTCCGTTCCGATGTAGGGCGGGAAAAAATTCGGCGGATCCTGAAAGAACTGGATTATACCGGGAAAAAACACTTGTCCGGGCTGGATTACTACAAGGTGCAACTCCCGGACAATTTGTCAGTGCAGGAGGCAAGGAAGATTTTGTCCTCGAAAAAGGAGGTTGAAGTAGCAGAGCCCAACTATATCATGCATACCCAGTATGAGCCAAGCGACGAAAGACTAGACGAGCAATGGGCGTTGCAGAAGACAAATGCGACAGCGGCCTGGGACCGGCAGAAGGGCAGCAGAGACGTTACCATCGCTGTGGTGGATACCGGTGTGGATTACGAGCACGAGGACTTGCAGGGCAATATCTGGAAAAATACTGATGAATCTTTAGACGGTAGTGATAACGATACTAATGGATACGATGACGATACGATGGGCTGGGATTTCGTGGACAATGACAACGACCCCAAGGATGTTGACGGGCACGGCACCTTTGTCAGCGGGATAGCCGGGGCAGTGGGAGACAATGATCAAGGCATGGCTGGAATAGCCCTTAACTGTACAATAATGCCCCTTCGCTGTGGAACTGACCGGGATAACGACGGAGAAAGCGAGCTACCCAGCGATAACGTGGCGGAAGGGATCGAGTATGCATATAAAAACGGCGCGGATGTGATCAATCTCAGTTTAGGGAAACATGAAAAGTCCGAATTTGTAAAAGAGGCAATAGATCAGGCAACCGCGAACGGGGCAGTAGTGGTGGCTGCCGCCGGAAATTCCGGTGAAAAACAGAAGTTCTATCCCGCGGCTTATGACAACGATGCCCTGATCTCGGTGGGGTCCACCAATGAGGAGGACGAGAAAAGCGGCTTTTCCAACTACGGTGATTGGGTGGATGTGAGCGCTCCCGGGACTTCTGTGTTAACTACCGAGGTTGACAATCGATATAAAGACGAAAGCGGGACCTCCATGTCAACCCCGCATGTGGCGGGTGAATCCGCCTTGATAATCTCTGAGTATCCGGAGCTTGACAATACTGAAGTCAAGAAGCTTATCCTGCAGTCAGCGGATGTACTGGATAGTTTGGAGGAGTATAATAATATTTCCGGTCGCATCGATATTGGCAAGGGATTGCAAGGGTTGGATAAAAGCCCTGTGATCTATTCGGTGGAGCCCGGTGAAGTACACCAGGGTGAGGGTCTGCAAATCAATGGAGGCAATTTTGGAAGCCGCTCTACAACTTCTTCGGTCATCCTGGAAGGTGAGCAATTGCAAATTGAGGACTGGAACAATACCCGCATACTATGCCAAATCCCGGTGGACGCTGAAAGTGGCAGCTTGTATGTCGAAACCCGGAATGGAACCAGCAATAAAATAAATCTACAGGTGCTCCCGAGGTTCTACACTGAAAGCGATATAGGCTTGTCACCTTCCCGGGAGCAGGAAGAGGACAAGGCGTGGACCGGGGATGACGCTCAATTCTTGTTTGAACTCCCGTTTTCCTTTCCATTTTACGGCAGGGAGTTCAATAGTGTAGTGGTCTCCACCAACGGGTATCTTCACCTTGTAGACGAATCCATGACCTACCAGAGTTCCAGGCAGTTTTTAAAGGAAAATACGGCTATTGCCCCTTTTTGGGAGGACCTGGTAATGAATGCAACTTCCGGAGACGGTATGTATCTAACTGAAAATTCCTCCAAAGTTGTTTTCGGATGGAATGGAACAAAATACGAGGATAGCGATTCCGAACTCAATTTTGAGGCCGTGCTCCATGAAGACGGCAGAATCGATTTTCGGTATCATCAGATAGAGGTAAGTAAAGACATAGACCCGGTTATTGGCATCTCGGGAGGGGAAAAGGCAGGATTTAATTTTTCCCGTTATTCCGGAAATTCTTCTTTAACCGGGTTAGCCACGAGATTTAGCCGAATAGATTCTCCTGCCTGGGACAGGGACTTTGCTCCGGCACCAGCCACCATATACGGGGGTGTCGAGATCGGGGAGGATCAGCTCGATGCCGGCGGGGATTATACACTTACATTGAGTAATAAAAACGGAACGAACAGAATAACTAGCGACGAAAACGGCTTGAATGCTCAGGGGTACTACGTGCTCAGTGTCCCGCTTTTTGATCCCGGGAAAAATCCGGATGGGATCGAGCTCAATTCCACTTTGAAACTGCACTTGTATGAAAATGATTCCGAATTAACCGTACTGGAGCCTGAAGATGGCTTGTTGCAGCTAAAAAAACTGCAAAAAATCGATATAAGGGCAAAGGACATGGATAGCGGAAGTGGAGGTGGCGGAAGCGGTGGAGGCGGATGTGATTTTGCAGTCGGATCCGGAAGTGGATTTGTCCGGGAATTGCTTCTGCTCTTGGTTTTTTGCGGTTTGGCAAGGTTGTTTCTTTGCACTCGGAAGCAGAAAGGCCGGACCCGAACTTGCTAACAGAACTAGTGCGTTGTCACACATACTTTGTCGCTTTTACAATAATCTCATTCCGGCGAAGGCCGGAATCCAGAAAAACAGAAAAAGGCTGGATCCGGTATCAAAGCCTGCCACATACCCCGATTCGGGGTCCGGGAGGACAGAGTCGCAATTAACGTGCTTATTCTGACCAACATTTAAAGTCTGACAAGGCACTAGCAGGTCTTTCCTGTTTATTGATTACTATTTTGCAATGACTGAGAAAATCCCGGTCCTGTTTTGCCCACTGCCGCCCACGGTATTTGATTGCAGCTTGTTTGGTGCGAGTGATCTGCTTTTGTTCTTTTCTCCGGTTGACAATTTGGTGTAGGAGTGCAGCATGGGTTTTACGTAGGCGATTTTGATAGCAAGGTCTTGGTCCTGTGGCAGTTTCTTGTCGGATAAATTTTGGGCCCTGTTTTTGGGTATAATGATCCCAGCTACTTTGCCTTGGGGCGTTAATACCGGGCTTCCGGCATAACCCTCTTCCAGGGAAGAAGTGATGCGATAGATCCTGGGATCTCCATTTAAACCCGAGGTGGCATTCACTTTTCCTTTTATGGATTTCGGAATCTTTTGCAGTCTGGAAGAGGCGCTAAAACCCAGGATATATGCTTCGGAACCTGGCTGTAGCGTTCTATCTGCAAGAGGGAGAGCCTGGTAACCGGTCAAACTGTCTTTAGGTGCTATAATCGCAATGTCGTTAACAGTATCCTTGCCTTCAAGCCTGGCTGCAATCTTTTTACCCGAGTGAAGGCCCAGGGATATTTTTTTGTGTCCCCTTATTAAGTGATGGTTTGTTACTACTACTCCGTATGGAGTGAGCCAACCGACTCCGAAAGCCTTGTCCGGTTTTTGCTGGCTCTTGTCCTCTTGGGATAATTTTTGTTTCAATTCGGAGATGACCTCCTGGGAGCTTATTTCTACCACATCCGCCTTGCAAGTGATGGAACTGTAACATTCGCCTTCTTGATCCCCTGTCTTATTGTGATTGCAGTTGATGTTGGTAATAGCGTTTCCACCCATTCGGGCTGCTTTTATTTTGAGTCTTTTCCTGGCCTCTTTTTCGGAAACAGGGGAAATCGATGTTAAACTGGGTTTACAGGATTTGGCCCGAACTTGTCCAAAATTTTCGTAACTCCCTAGCGGAAGGAGTTTTTTATCCAGGATCAGCATGTTTTCGTAGTTTTCCTTTTCATTGGTGCTTAAGCGAGCAGTGGACAGGAAGTTTTGTATCTCGCTGCAACTAGAGATGGATATTGCCAGAATCAGGAGCAGGGCAAATTTAATTAATTTTGGCATGGATATTGTCTCCAAATTGGACTATAATGATACCGTATCCCCAATAATCGATGCCTTGTGCCCTTGCATTTTTCATGCAAGGGAGCTGCAAATTATACTTGAGTTGAACCAACTTTTAGCATTTTATGAACCGGTCATCAAGTAATACGGCAAAAACATTTTTACGGAAAATTTGCAACCCGGCATGGGATTTTGGTTTAATGCTCCAAAAACGTTGAACGCTTAATCCGTGAATGAATAAAAATACCCGAAGGAGGGAGAACATGCTTAATAAACCCCTTCAAAGCAGGGACGATCATATGGAAAGGATAAAACACTTGGCAGAAGATTTCAAACAAACCCAGCGTATAGATATAGTTCAAGCAATCAGGGACTTGGCGCAGGAAGTAGTCTGGGACATTGTGATTTACGGAAAGCCGGAGGAATCAAAGACCGGGGTAAAGGATGGGGCTGTTCGTGATGAGTAGTTATATATGTCATCGTCTTCTAATTGCATGAATAATGAGGGTTTTTAAGGTTGTTGTGTGAAATGTGCAATTGAGGTTTACATGTTTTTTCAGGAATGCTATAAAAAGCTTTGCGGATCGTTAACAAGTTTATAGTTACCTCTTTTTTAAGAATCCCTTTTGTTTTGCTGTGATCCCAGGGGATAGATAGTCCGGTCTTGCTGCTTACAGAAGTT
>CAJXKR010000012.1 GCA_913055815.1 uncultured Desulfohalobiaceae bacterium
GAAACCAGCACCACTAGAGACAACAGAGTTAAAACCGTGGTATCACTTTCCATACATTAATGGGTTTGTTCGGTGGCGTTAAAAGTTTTTTAGTAGAGAAGTTCTGGCTACCGATAGTAGATGAATCAGTTTACTACAACCCGTTCAACACCGCGCTCTACTCGATGCTTTTCGCAGTTGCAGCCGCCTACATAGGTTTTCCTGCCCTGAAAAAACTGGACGTGGATCTTGACCGACAGTTCTTCACAGGTATAGCGCCTTTCGTCTTCCTGGCAGGAGCCCTGCGCTCTCTAAAAGACATAGAAGCCGTGAACACCATCCTGCTGGAGACCCCTTTCATCTACCTCCTGATGTTTGGTGTGGTTGTAGCCTCGATCTTCGCCGCGAAAAAACTTGCTCCAAGAATGGGAAGAGATGAAAACAAATTGTTGCTCGGGATCGGCAGCATCCTGCTCCTTCTGATACTTCCTTTCTACTCTATTAGTAACTTGACAGGGCTTGCGATGATACTCGGCGTCACGATCACCTGGGTCGCCGCGCTTTACACAGTCCTGAAGATCTTCGTACCTCGACTGCTTACACCAGAGTTCTACATCCCGGTCGCGACACACTATATGGATGCATCTGTTACCTCTGTCGCTCTCCTCTTCCCGGGAACCGCAGAGAAACATGTCCTGGCACAGTTCTTCATCGATCTTCTCGGCCCTATAATCGGTATGTTCCTGATGAAGACTCTTGTAATCGTTCCAGCAGTCTACTACATCAGAAGGGAAGCGGAAGGGGAGAAAAAACTGTACTACCTGTTCCTGATAGCGGTGCTTCTTGGTATTTACCCCGTGCGGTCGGATATCACAAGGCGGCTGAACTGATGCTGATGGGGGATGTTTTGAGTGCCCAAGAAGCCAAGGACTTGGGGATCTTCAACATGGTGGTACCGGGAGAGGAATTAGAGGAAAGTGCAATGCAATACGCAAGAAGATTGGCTAAAGGTCCTCAAAGATCAGTCGAATATATTAAGGACATGTTAAAGCAAAGTCAGAACAATACCTTGCAAGCTCAACTGGAAATCGAATCCTCAATGCAGATAATGGCTTGGTCTGATCCGGACTTCCAGGAAGGAGTAAACGCTTTCCTGGAAAAAAGGGAACCTGATTTTGGTAAATACAATAAAAACTAGTGTGATGCTGTCTTTTTGAAAGAGATACGACGTAATAAGTAAAACAAGGAGGCAACTTTTGCCTAAAATAACATTGCTATGGGTTACAGACCCGGATAAGCCGTTCAAGGTCTTTTCTTTCAAGAAGAAAACAGCTTATTTTCTATTGGGTAGTTTTGTATTTTTTTGTTTGGCTACTTTGATCTTGTCCAGTAGTACCTGGATGTTTCATAATGAATTGAGCCAGGCCAAGCAACAAAAGAATAGACTCCAAAATAAATTGACTAGTTTTGAGAATGATATTGATAGACTAAAGAATACTATTTCAGATAAAAAAGAATCTATTAATGGTCTTGAAAACAAACTTTCCCATTCCAAAAAACAACTGAAAGAAATTCAGCAAATGGAACTAAAAATAAGAAATTATCTTGGCTTGGATAAATCCGCTCCGAAAAACAAGGATCAGAGCAGTCACCAAGGAGCTTTTAGACACTACAATTCCACAAGCCAATACAACTCGAGAATCCTTGAAAACGAACATAAAAACAAAACTGGTTTCAAACAAAATATTGTTCCGTATTCCATGTCCCTGAAAGATAATTTGGATGAGGTATTAATCCATTTGGAAGAGAAAGATAACAAGCTGAGCAATATTCCTTCCATTCTTCCGGTCACCGGAGAAAATATCTGGCTTTCCTGCGATTATGAATGGAGAAATAATCCTTTTACATCCAAAAAGGAATTCCATTCAGCTATAGACATTGCCGGAGCTCATAAAACTCCGTTAATAGCACCTGCAGATGGAACTGTGATAAAAGCATCCAAGAATAAAATCTGGGGTAATTACGTGCGCATAAGGCATAACGATAAATTAACTACCGCTTACGGCCATATGTCTTCCAAAGCTGTCTCCAGGGGTGATAAAGTAGAAAGAAGAGATGTGATAGGATATATGGGTAGTACCGGACATAGTACTGGAACCCATGTGCATTATAAAGTGATTAAAAACGGAAGACATACAGATCCTATGCAATACGTGCTGGACAGGAAAGCAAACAGTCTGAAATTAAAGGAGAAGTATGAGCAAATGGCGGAAAAATAAAGTGCCACAAGAAGATGCAGAAAGTGCCCCAACCTTGCTTGGTAGCAATATTAGCTTTGAAGGGAAACTGAAGGGAAAAGACAGTATCTGTATACAGGGCAATTTCAATGGTATAGTGGAAAGCGGAGGCAGTGTATATGTAAATAAAAAAGCCAAGGTTAAAGCCGATATAGTTGCGCAAAACGTGTTTGTACACGGTGAGGTGATAGGTAATATAACAGCTGGAGAACATTTGAATATCGGTTCTAGCGGTCGCATAAGAGGAGACGTTGAGACACGTGCGTTAACCGTGATTACAGGTGGTTTTCTGGAGGGTGCCTGTAAAATGAAAACCAAAAACGATACGGTAGAATTGGACAAAAAGACATTTGATCAGTACAAGGTTGATGCAACTGAAGAGAGTGTAGAAAGTTCAGAAGAGGAAACAGATAGTGACTATGAGGAATACCGGGATGATGAGGCGCCTGCTACTACCGGCAATAAAGCTGATCTGGACTTGTTGGAAAGCATTTCTCCTGATGAAGATCAAAAGGGAAATGATATAAAACCCTGAATTCAGTTATCTTAATCCTATCATTTTGAGTGATTGCAAAAAAGTTTGACAATCCCAAGTTGGAACAAAAGATCTAAAACAGTCAAACTCCGTGAAATCCCTGAACTATTTCAACATTTTATAGTTCCGGGATTTCCAGGTCAGTGTTTTCCATTAGCCATTGGGCTACCAACCTTCTGTGACATATAGAAAAATTTTTCTCCCAGCAAAGTAAAGTCATTTCTTGCCCAAAAAACTTGTTTAAATCTTCTACTACTGCTTGTGGGGACAAATTGTCCAAGACAGTCCTGTAATACAAGTGTACGTATTCAGAAAAGTTGATTTTTCCCGACTTGGCTTTACCCAATAGACTCCAGGATGGGGCCAGCTTTTTGTAACTTTGGAAATTGGTGGATCTCTTGAACCATTGGGGTTCATTTCTGGCAATACTGACTGGATTGTTAATCTTGGGAATATTATTGAAATAAGAGGTATAGATTTGCATGGTTTTTCCTGTAAAATTTTAAGCATTTAATAAAGTTCCTGCTGCATTTTAGCGACACGCTGCGACGCATCTGCTCAACCTGTGAAAAATTATCTTAGATCTTGCAAAATAAAAAAAAGATTAGTATTGGATGTGTTTGTCAAGCAGTTGTGTGATTTACATTTTCCTGTACAAATAACTTTGAAGCGTTAAGTTTTCAACTGAAAAATCAATCTATAAATAATCCGGTGAAAGAAACTTTAGTCATGATCTCAAAATTAAAACAAAAGATTTTTAATACTGGTCAACGTAAGACATTAACCAGAATCCTGGCAGTCTGCCTAGTTATCCTGATGATTTTTACCAGGGACCCGATTTTGCTGGATGAAGCAATCTATATTATCATGGAATTTACTGGTCTATTATTGGTATCTATCGCCGCATTTGGTCGTTTATGGTGCACCTTGTATATAGGTGGCTATAAAAACAAGGAATTGATTCAAAGCGGTCCTTACAGCATTTTCAGACATCCTTTATACTTTTTCAGTGCAATCGGTGTTTTCGGGCTGGGGCTTGCTAGCTGCAATTCCGTCGTGCTCTTATTGCTGTTATTGGGATTTGTAATTTATTATCCCGGTGTCATGCTCACAGAAGAAGAAAAGTTATACAAAAAGCACGGGGAAGATTTCAAACAATATTGTTCAAGAGTACCCCGTATCTTTCCCAGCTTTAAGAACTTCCAACAACCGCAACATCTCCAGGTCTCGGTTCCAATGTTCAATAAGGCGGTATTGGATAATATATGGTTTATATTAGGATTTATATTACTCCGTACTATTGTTTGGCTGCATTTTATAGAGTTTATCCCCTCATATAGCTTAACCTTGTTATAATTAGGCGCGCCTGCAAAATTGTGAAACAACTTGGATCTACTAAGTTTTCGCTGTAGTATTACTTACTAGTGCTTTGTCACACATAATTTGTCGCTTTTGCACTAATGTCATTCCGGCGAAGGCCGGAATCTAGAAAAACAGAAAAAAGACTGGATCCCGGATCAAAGCTTGCCCCGTACTCCGATACGGGGTCCGGGATGACAGAATTGCAATTAACGTGCTTATTCTGACCGACATTTAAAGTATGACAAGACACTAGGCCTGGATTGAACGATCCAGACACTGATACATTTCTAGGGCCGAATAACTTGGAATTGTAACATATTTTCAATTTGTGATATTTTTTGGAGCATTGTATGCAACAACAGGTTGATATTGATTATATTCAAGAACTTGTTGATAATGAAGATTTTGAAGAATTGAACAAGATATACAAGGAACTTGATCTGCACCCGGCGGACTGGGCCTATTACCTGGAGGAATTGTCCCCGCAGGATTTGGCTAAGTATATCGAATTGACGGGACCGGAATACGGCTCCTTCATTTTTGAGTTCGTATCTTTCGGGACCAAGAAAGAGATATTAGAGTTACTTTCCGCTACTACTCTAGCCAGGATAGTGAACCTCCTGAATCCCGACGACAAGGCGGATTTGATAGAAGAAGTCGACGAGGAAATGCAGGAATACATCCTGTCCTTGTTATTCCAGTCCGAACGTCAGAATATTTTGAGGCTTATCAGCTATCCCGAAAACAGTGCCGGGTCTTATATGACCACTGAGTATGCCTTGTTAAGAATGAACGATACTGTTGAAACCGCTCTGGAACAGATCAGGCTACAAGCTCCCAAAAAAGAAAACGTATATTATATATATGTAGTGGATTCAACCATGCATCTAGTGGGATTTATCTCTTTGCGCAGACTTATCATGGCGCCCCGTAGGAGCTATATCAAACAGATAATGGATAAAAACGTAATAGCAACCGGAGTGGATGAAAATATTGAGAATGTTGCACAAAACATGCGGCATTACGATTTCCTGGCAATGCCGGTAGTGGATGAGAATGAAAGATTGGTCGGACTTATTACCTTTGACGACATATACGATGTTATTCACAAGGAAGCCACGGAAGATATGTATCTCTTAGCAAACCTGGACACCGATGAAACAATTTCATCTCCGGTGCACAGATCAGTAAAACTCAGGTTGCCATGGCTGTTGTTGAACTTGTTAACAGGACTCTTAGTTGCATACACCGTAACCTTTTTCGAGGATTCGATAGACCAGTTCGTGGCATTGGCAGTGATGGTGCCTGTAGTAGCTTTGTTGGGCGGGAATGCAGGTAATCAGTCCTTGGCGGTAGTGGTCAGGGCCCTGGCAGTAGGTGAGATCACCCTTCAAAATCATTGGCGGGTTCTGGGTAAGGAGATTTTTGTCGGATTCCTGAATGGCTTGTGCATGGGAGGGGTAATATCCCTTATAGGTTTTCTCTGGTACCAAAATTCCTGGTTGGCTATGATATTGTGGATTTCAATGGCTGCGAACCTTGTTATAGCCGGGCTTGTGGGTTCCATGATTCCTTTGCTGTTAAGAAAATTAAAGCTGGACCCTGCCTTGGGATCCAGCATTTTCGTGACTACAGCTACTGATGTGGGCGGATTTTTTATTTTTCTAAGCTTGGGAACTATTTTCCTGCAGCAATTATTAGGAAGTTGATTTGTTCTACACGTGTTTTTTCTTGTTTGATTAACACTACTGCGAAAGTTTTATACTAACTTTCTGAGATAACTTGGATCTGTTTGAATCGCAGCCGGGTTGTCCACTGTGCGACTTGATTGTCCAGTCCTCTTGTTGAGGGCTGGAGAGCAAAAGTAGGCCACCCGGCAAGGCTTAAAGTTTCCCTGTAGTGTTACCATTATTTGGAATTTTAAGAGTTAAATATTTGCATAAACAGGAAACAGCTTGAAAAATCTCGCAAGGAGGGACATATGTTTGAAGGGTTGATTCTTTTATTAGGTATTGTCACGGTCGCACTTTTTTTGTATTTTTTACAAATTGAACATGGCGAGAATGGATAATCTTGACCATAGGCAACGCAAGTTTTAACATATTGTATACTTGGGAGTTTTTGAAAGGAACAACGAGAATATGCAAGACAATTATACTGAGTCCAGAAGGGATATGGTCAAAAAGCAAATTCAGTCCAGGGGGATAAACAACCCCCTGGTAGTAAAAGCCATGGAAAATGTTCCCAGGCATGAATTTGTACCCGAGAATTTCAGACCGTACGCATATGAGGACAGACCGTTATCAATCGGACATGGACAGACCATCTCTCAGCCTTACATAGTCGCCTTTATGACCCAGGCACTGAGATTGGGTGGCGGAGAAAGGGTCTTGGAGATAGGGACGGGGTTGGGATATCAGGCAGCTGTTTTGGGTGAAATAGCCTCTGAAGTATACACCGTGGAATATTTGACCGAATTGGCGGATCAAGCTAGGAACTGTCTGTCCAGGCTGAATTATTCAAATGTAACTTCAACAGTAGGGGACGGTAGCGAAGGTTGGCCTGAACATTCCCCTTATATGGGAATTATTGCCACTGCTTCCGGTCCCTCGGTGCCTCAAACCTTGAAGGATCAATTAGCTGTTGGGGGAAAATTGGTCATGCCTGTGGGAAACTACCGTTTCGGTCAATATATCTTGAGATTGACCAAAGGATACTATGGGGATTTTCAAGAAGAAAGGTTGCTGGATGTAGCCTTTGTACCCCTTAGAGGAAAGTACGGTTGGAATGAGGATTGAAAACAAGGGACGCATTGAATATGCGTTCAGGGACTTTGAGTTCAAAGCATGTTCGAATTTCATAGCGAAAATTACCCCCGTAATCCGGGAGTATATTTATTCAAGGATGGCCAGGATAAAATCATATATATAGGAAAGGCCAACGATCTTCGTAAACGGCTTTCCTCGTATTTTCGGCCCATTGAGCAACTCCCAGATAAAACCCGGGTAATGCTGGGCAGGATAAAAAAGATAGATTACTTGTGTACCAATACCGAAAAGGAAGCCCTGCTGCTGGAATCAAGTTTAATCAAAAAGCACAAACCCAAGTACAACATAGTACTAAGAGACGACAAGTCCTATATCTTGTTCAAATTGGACAAAACTCAGGAATATCCCAGGCTTACCTTAACCAGAACAGTAAACCGGGACGGATCCGTGTATTTTGGCCCGTTTACCTCTGCTAACAGTGCCAGGGAAACCCTCAAATTCATAAACAATTATTTTCCCCTGATAAAGTGCAAGGAGACAGTATTCAAGAACAGGACCCGGCCCTGTCTTCAGTATTTCATTAACAGGTGTCTGGCTCCCTGTGTGTATCAGGTCTCAAAACAGGATTATCAAAAATACGTCAGACAGGTCGAGCTCTTTTTGGAAAAAGGTTCAGACAAGTTGCTCGGGGAACTTAAAAAGGAAATGCATCAATCCTCAAATGACCTCCAATTTGAAAAAGCAGCCCAGATAAGGGATCAAATTCAAGCTATCAAGAAAACCGTGGAACAACAGACCGTTGTACTCCCGGAAGGCGGCAATAAAGATATAATCGGGATCAGCAGGCAAAGGGAGAACATATCTATTGGTGTACTGTTTATCAGGCAGGGAAAGCTCTTGGATAGCAAGAGTTTTTCCTGGGACACTATTTCTGATTATGAAATACCGGGTAATTATCCATCCCAAGGCGAGGAATCCGGAAAAAATAAAGGGGAAATCAAAGATTCGAGAATGGAGAAAGACCTGGATTCTGAAGACGAATACTCAGAAGTGGTGAGGAATTTTCTGATCCAGTTTTATGCCCGGGGCAGATATATTCCGGAGTCTATTATTTTACCCGGGAACTTGTTCGATAGCACTATAAGTGAAGTTTTAACAGAACGCAGGGGAAAAGGAATATATATACATACTCCTGAAAACAGCAAGGAGAAGCAGTTGATGCAGATGGCGGTATCCAATGCATCTCAAAAACGGTCCTCCGGTAAAGGGGAGGAAATCCTGGATTCCCTGCGCAGAAAGCTGCACTTAAAGAATCACCCTTACAGGATAGAAGCTATTGATGCTTCCCATTTTGCAGGAACCGGAGTGGTAGTAGGGCAGGTGGTTTTTGAAAATGCAGTAGCCAAGAAGAATTCCTATCGAATCTATAAATTTCCCGATCTGAATGACAGCTTTGACGATTATGCCGCCTTGTCCGGCTGGGTGGAGAGGAGAATCCGATCCGGACCGCCCTGGCCCGATCTTGTTGTGATCGATGGTGGAAAAGGTCAGTTGAATGCGGTGGCAAGGAGAATTCAGGAAATGAACCCAAACACTGGAACTATGGATTCTCGGAATGCAAATGCGGACCATACTGATTCAAATATTATATCCTGGGATATAGCGGCTATTGCCAAAGGGAAACAAAATGTGGATGCAGATGTTGACCGGGTGTTTATTCCTGAACGCAAGAACCCTGTAAACATGAAATCCGGGACAAAGGAGCTACTTTTTTTACAAAATATCCGGGACAATGTACACAGATTTGTGCTCAGCAAACAAAAAAGGGTCAGGAAACAAGATACTTATGCGGGAACTGTTGCTACATTGAACGGGATTGGACCTAAGACTGCTCAAAAACTATGGAATAATTTCGATTCTGTACAGGAAATGAAGCAGGCCAGTTTGGATAGATTAAAATCCATGCAGGGAATAGGAGAGAAAAAAGCTCGCAAAATACAGTCAGCTCTGCAAAAGATATCTTCTTGAGGCAAAATGGCTGCGTTCTTTTAAGTGATTGTACTTGACTTTAGAGAGTTGAAAAGATATTTTTTAGCATGTGATCCCATGTTAAAAAGATTTTTTATCAATTTTATTAGCATGTTACAAAAAAGATGCTCACATTGTGTGATTTTGGCTTAACTATCTGAAAATAAATCAAATTTAGTGAAAACGCAAGGGACAGGACATGGATTCTATATTTGCTAAGCCTATTGTGCAAGCTACCCAAAACGTGTTATCCACAATGGCTATGATTGATCCGAAAGTAGACAAGCCATATATTAAAAAGGACAAAAAGGCCTTGGGGGATGTTACCGGAGTAATCGGAATGACTGCGGACAATTCCAAGCAGGGGGTAATGAGTGTCACATTTACAAAAGACTGCGCTGTTGCAATAGTCAAAAATTTACTCGGAGGCGAAGTAGAGGATCTTATCCAAGATGTCAAGGATGCTGTGGGGGAAGTGACTAATATGATAGCGGGACAGACAAGACAGAATCTGGAAGCTATCGGAATCAATCTCAGTGCCGCTACTCCAACAGTGGTGATGGGAGACAATCATTCTGTTTCCCACGTAACTGAGGACAAGATTATAGTAATTCCTTTTAATACTGAGCACGGTACTTTTGTTGTAGAGTTTAGCATGAAAGAATAAATATTTATTGGAGGAGTGACTGTAATGACGATAGACAGGAATATGAGGGTATTGGTCGTGGACGATTTTTCAACCATGAGAAGAATAGTCAAAAATATCCTTAAACAATTGGAATTCAACAATGTAGTGGATGCAGACGACGGTACTACAGCATGGGAAATTTTGAATAAGGATAAAATTGATTTTGTGATTTCCGACTGGAATATGCCCAAAATGTCGGGACTGGAACTCTTGAAGAAGGTCAGGAATAGCGAGGAATTTGCAGATATGCCTTTTTTGATGGTCACTGCCGAAGGGCAGCAAGAGCATATCATCGAAGCTGTACAAGCAGGAGTTTCCAATTACATTGTCAAACCTTTTACCCCCGAGACCATAGAACAAAAGATTGAGAAGATATTCGAAAAATAACCGGGCATAGCCTGATTATTTTTTTTAACAACATCATGGGCTTGTTTTGGTGTTAAACAGTTAACTAAATCTTCCATCCTGGCACTAGAATAACAAGGTGAAAATATGAGTAGACCCAAGGCTTCCAAAAAAACTACTGAAGATATAATTCAATTGATAAGTGAGGGAATAAAGACAACTTTAAACACTGCTGCCAACACAAATGTACGTTACTCTCCAACATTTATCAAGACAAGCAAAACGTGCCTCAGACCGGATATCGGATGTTTCGTCCTTTTTGAAGGCGGTTTCACGGGCTTGGTGGCGATTAATTTCAATGCTGCAGCAGCCTTGGAAATATACAGAAAGTACTATTTAAGTATGGGGATGCCGGAGGATGAACTAGCTACTCACCATAGCTCCGTGGAAGTTGCTGATACCATGGGTGAACTGATGAATCAGAGTATAGGCAAATTTCAAGTGATGGTTAAGAACCAAATAGGAGTCGGGCTTAGCCAGAACCAACCCAAGATGGTGGCATTGAATCAAGCTATGCGAATAGCTCTGGAAACAGAAGTGGACAAACCCCAGCACAGAAGGGTGGAATTCAGGACAGTTGAAAATCATTGTTTTTATGTAGAGAGTACTACGGAAAAGGTTGAATTCATTAACAGTTCCTTTGAGGACATGGATTCCTCCGAGATAGATCCGGAACAAATAATGGATAATGAAAAAAAGGCTACAGACAAGAGTCAGAATGGTTGTGCACCTAATATAGACGAAGACCTGGCAAGAGAACTGGGATTATAAAGTTCAGGATTAGACAGGAAAAGCCTCTGGGGAGCTTTATCAGACTACATTTGATATCCGTATATACTACAAGCTAATATTAGCTAACTGGATTTATTATGACCTTTCAAGCAAGTTGACTGCAAATTTTAAGCTGGGAATTTCCAGAATAAAATATGTAGAATCATCAGCTTCCTGTAGACTGCACTGCCAGCCGGCTAGCCTGGCAAAATAATCAGCCAAGGGTAGTCCCATCCCGAAATTGAATTGCTTTGTGGAACTTCCTTTTTCCCAAGGGGATATGGAATTTTGCAATTTTGTTGGAGATGCGATTACTATTTTCAGCCCTTGTTCAAAGGGAGATAATTTCAATTCAATATCGAAATGGCCTTTGGGGTCAATGGCAAAACACCCTTCAATAGCGTTTTTCAGTGACTCTTCAATAATCAGGGTAAGTATTATTGGGGGTATTTCCAATATATTGGGGGTCTTTTCATCGATCATGACAGACATGTCAATATAATGCTTGAAAAATAGATTGTTTATCCAGTAGGCTCGTTGCCAATTGAAAAAATCCTGTAAGTAAACTGCGGTGAAATTATTCTGTATATAAAATATTCGTTGTTCCAGTTGATCACAAAAATCGCTCAATTCATTAGTAGTGGTATGAAATCTCCTGACTGCCTTGGAGATATCAGAGGTCTCTGTTAGTGCGTTTTGTTCCAGTTTTTGATCCCACAGTTCCAATTGCATTGAATAGGAATGAACGGTATTTTGAAGGTTGTGGGCGATTCCTGGTAATAAATTTCCAAAATTGGAGTTGAGGTAAAATAAAGCCCAATTATACCAGTTGTTGAATTCATTATCTGAGTTATTCATACCTTGTAGATCTTATCTGTTCTCTTTGTTCCTGAAATACGAACTGCACTATTGATTCCCTTTCAGATTCACGCATGGAAGTAAATTCAATAACCGCTACATCATTCTCCAGCCTTTGCACCATGCCGATTCCAGAGGCCATGTTTACCGGGTGATAGGATAAAAACAAGACAATTTCTATATAATCATTGACCTGTAGGTAGGAATCAGTTTGCAGGCATTTTAAACCTGCTCCGCTCAGTTCTGTTATCTCTGTTTGGATATCATATTCTTTTTCCAGGATCTTTTGACTTTGTAATCCCAAGAGTGTATCTAGTTTTTGATCTATGGTTTGTAGGAATTTTTTCACATCTTCCGGAAGATTTGTATCTTGCAAAAATCTATTGTCCATGGAGTTCGGGCTTAGATTGGAAGCATGAAATACAGGAATAACTTCCGGACCGCTAACTTTTTTCGCCAAAGCCTTCAGTCTGGTATTTATACGGGAATATTCCCTTTTTTCTTGAACCATAAAAAGGATCTTTTCTGGATATAAAATTCTACAAGTATCACTTTAACTATTGCCAAACTCTGCTTACCAGTCTTGAAACCAAATAAGTAAACTAACTCTATTATCTGAGCATTAGAGATTTTTTCAATATTATAAATTCAGTTTATGAGAGGTTTAATGATTTTGCAAGAACTTTTTTGCCCGTTTCGCTTCACTTTTATCAGGAAAATTCTTTATTAGATCCTCCAACAAGATTTTTCCAGGTTTTACTTTGTCCTTTTTATAAAAGGCGATTCCCTGTTTTAACAAAGCCGCGGGATATTTGTTACTGTCTGAATAATCCTCTACCACCTTTTGATATTTAAGTATTGCATCTGAATAATTCTGTATTTGAAATAAAGATTCTCCCTGCCAAAAGTAGGCATTAGGAACAAGTTCGTGTTCAGGAAAATTCTTGATAAATTCGGACCAAAGGGATTGTGCTTCCTGGTATTCCTTGGAATTAAATTTGTCCAAAGCTTCGCTGTACAGAGCTTCGGGTTTTATCTCAGTTTCTTCCTGCTTTTTTGTTGTCTGATCCGTATCAATGGAAGGAATTCGGATATTTAATTGACTGCTTATTTGATTTAACTGTTTATCCAATTTTTCCTGCTTTTTCTGAATTTTTTTCAAGGATTCGGTATTGTTTCCGGTTTGGTTCTTTAAATTTTTCACCTCGTCTTTTACTATATCCTGATCACCTTTAATCTTGGCGAGCTTTTCCCTTTGTTCTCTTAAATCGGACCATAAATCCGCCTGTCTATTCCTGACTGAATTTGTGTTGGTGTTGACCATTTTTTTGGTTTCATCTTGCAGTTGAGACAATTCCCTGGAAAGATCCTCAATTTGTTTACGCATATTTTCCCGGGATCTTGTATTTTTTTCTTGCAAGCTATTCACCTGTTGTTTGAGATCCCGAAAGTCCTTGGGAGCTACACAGGAAGTCAGCAAAATCAGACCGGATAAAAGAATTATTATTTTTTTCATATGCTACCTTAAGAGTTCGAAGTTCTAGTGTCTTGTCATACTTTAAAGATCGGTCAGAATAAGCACGTTTATTGCGCCTCTCTCATCCCGGACCCAGTATCGGGCGTACGGGGCAGGCTTTGATCCGGGATCCAGTCTTTTTCTGTTTTTCTGGATTCCGGCCTTCGCCGGTATGACATTATTGTAAAAGCGACAAAGTATGTGTGACAAAGCACTAGCAAGTGGTTCAGTGAATGTTTTTTTAGGGCAAAGTTTGCGAGTTTACAGAATTTTCTTGGCCCTGTTCCTTCCGTAGAAGCAATAGGCCAGTCCACCCACTACCGGAAGGAAAATGGCAATAAAAAGCCAGAGCATCTTTTCTGCATAGGATTCAAAGTCACAATGAAAGATATGCCATATAGACCATAAGTTGGGTAGAATAGGCACTAATAACAAAAGAATCAGCAAAAGCAACAGACTTAGTGGTAAAGATTCTAACAACAATTAACCCCTTTTCCAAGCAAAAATTGCAATTCCCAGAATTATCAACCCCATGGCCAATAATTGTGTTGTACTCATTATCCAGACAATTCCGCGATAATCTCCCCTGAAGAATTCGATGAAAACGCGAAAGATCCCGTAAAAGATCATTAATAACGCAAAAAGCTGACCTGAATTTCTCAATCTTTTTCTAAAAAACAAGAGCAGGGAAAAGGTGATTATCCCGGCCAAGGAGTGGTATATTTGTGTGGGGTGAAGTGGCATTCCCGCCGGAGCGAGTGTATTTGGATTGGTAAATTTTATGGACCAGGGCAGGGAACAGGTTTTTCCGTAACAGCATCCCGCCATCAGACAACCGATCCTGCCCAATGCCTGGCCTGCAGCGATACCTGGACTAAAAGCGTCCGCCCAGTCCCAAAAGGATTGTTTCTTGTAGCGTAGGTAAACAACCGCGGCTATTGTAGCTAGAATTGCTCCTCCCAAAAATACCAGGCCCCCTTTCCAGAATTGAATAATGTATAAGGGGTGTTCCCAGAAATATAGGGGATGGATCAGTATGTATAATAGACGGGAACCCACGATAGCCCCGATTATTAAATAAAAACCCAGGTCAGGGACCATGCTGTAATCGAGTCCTTTTATCTTGGCCTGCCAGGTAGCAACTCCCAAACCCAGCAAAAAAGCCGCAGCAACAAAAAAACCGTAACTGTAAATAGTGATGGATCCGATTTCAATCAGTATTGGATGCATTTTTTTCCTTTTTGAAAAAAGAGATTAATAAAGATATCGCCCCAAGGGTGATTGCAGTGTCTGCAATATTAAAAGCCGGCCAATGAAAGGATTTGAAATAAAAATCCAGATAATCGATTACCATTCCCAAACGTACTCTGTCTACAAGGTTACCCAGGGCACCACCCAGTATTGCTCCCATTCCGAACAAGAAGAACTTGTCCCTTTCATTTATACTGTATACCATATAAAGAATAATCAGAATAGCTACCAGGCTTACGGCTATAAAAAAGTAAGCCTGCCAATTAATATCCTCCCGGTTCAAGATCCCGAAAGCAGCACCTTTATTCAGGACATAGACCAAATTGAAGAATCCGGGGATTACAATTTCTTGGGTCAGGGCCGAAAAAGTCGCTTGCACATAGAGCTTTATTATTTGATCCAGGGCCAGTACCGTGCTTGCAATAATGGTGATCGGTTTTAGTGCGTCAATAAAATCTTTATGCATAAATCTTTCTCAAAACTTCGCTGCATCTGGGACATGCATCCGGATAATCGGCATCCGTTCCCAGGTTCTCACTGAAATTCCAGCACCTGGCACATTTTTCTCCGGGTGCCGGGGATACGTTGATGATTAATCCCGGTATGGACTCACTTTCAAGCCCTTCTGAAGGTGCCTGTTCAAATTGCTTGATATCTACTTTGGATACTATCAAAAATTCCCGCAGATAGTCGAGCACTCCTTCCAGACGGGAATAAAGGTCTTGCTTTGCAAACAATTCTATGTAGGCGTCCAGGGAATGCCCCAAGTCGCCCTGTTTTCTGTAGGGCTCTATCGCCTTGGATACTTCCCCGCGCAGGGTATACAATAGATCCCATAGTTCCTTTTCCTGTTGTGTAACCATCTCCTCTTGCGGCTCCCACCAGTTTATACCGAAAACCGTGGGGGAATTACGCCCCAGTTCTGCAGGCATGTATTGATAGACCTCTTCGGCAGTGAAGCTGAATATCGGAGCCATATCCTGAACTAAGAGATTCAGGATATAGAACATGCTGGTTTGAGCGGAGCGCCTTTCCCTGGAATCCGCAGAAGTTATGTAGAGGCGTTCCTTGAGTATATCATGGTAAAAAGAGCTAAGTTCCTGGGCACACAGATTGTGTAGTGTATGAAACGCCTTGTGGATTTCATATTGCCTGTAAGCCTTTTTGATCTCCTGGTGTTTTTTCAAAACAATATCCAGGATATAACGGTCGAATGGGAGCATGTTATTTGTGTCCACCCCGTTTTTGGAATAATCGAAGTCTGACAGGTTGCCCAGAATATAGCGGCAAGTGTTGCGTATCCTGCGGTAGATATCCACCAATTGTTTGAGTATATCTTCGGAAATCCTCAAATCTTCCTGGTAATTCTCGGATGCCACCCACATCCTGAGTATTTCCGCCCCGTGTTTTTCTATGATTTCAAAAGGGGCTATAACATTTCCCAAGGATTTGGACATCTTTTTGCCTTCTCCGTCTACCACGAAACCGTGGGTAAGTACGGATCTATAAGGGGCAGTGTCCCTGGTCCCGATACTGGCGAGCATGGAACTGTGAAACCAGCCCCTGTGCTGATCCGAGCCTTCCAGATACATGTCCGCGGGAAAAGTGCATTCCGGTCGTTTTTCCAGGACCGCAGCATAGCTGGTGCCTGAATCGAACCAAACATCCAGTATGTCGGTCTCTTTTTGCCAGTTCCCGCCCCCGCAAGAACCGCATTTGAGCCCCGCAGGCACAATCTCTTGCAATGGGGCTTCAAACCAGTAATCCGCACCTGTGGGATGGGCGGAAATACGTTCCACAATTTTGTCCACCCATTCCGGATCATAATAGGGTTCACCGCAATCCTGACAAATCAGGGCTATAATGGGAACACCCCAGTGGCGTTGCCTGGATATGCACCAATCCGGACGGTTGGCTATCATGTTCTTTATACGTTGTTTTCCCCAACGTGGAATCCATGCCACTTGATTTTCTATGGATTCCAAAGCCTTGGAGCGGAGATCGTTCTTGGACATGGAGATGAACCATTGAGTTGTGGCTCGAAATATCACGGATTTTTTGCAACGCCAGCAATGCGGATAGGAATGGGTAATTTCGGATTGGGCCAAAAGATGACCGAACTCCCGGAGCTTGGAGATTACATGGGAGTTGGCCTCGAAAACGTGTTCTCCTTCAAAAAAATCCACTTTTGACGTGAACTTACCACCTGCATCCACCGGGGCATAAATTTCCAGATTGTATTTCAACCCGGTTTCATAGTCTTCCTGACCGTGCCCCGGAGCCGTATGTACACAACCTGTCCCTGTTTCCAGTGTTACATAGGTTCCCAGTACTATGGGGGCATTGCGTCCGTATAAGGGATGTTCGGCAACCAGGTTCTCTATCTCTCTCCCCTCGAATTTTTTCAGGGTCTCGGGATCATGCATTTGGAAATTCTGAATGCAGTCTTGCAGCAGTTTCTCCGCAACCAGGTATACGTTCTCCCCGTCCCGGATCAGAACATAAGTAAAATCCGGGTGCACGGCTATTGCCATATTACTCGGGATAGTCCAGGGCGTGGTCGTCCAGATGGGTATATATACTTGTTCATCCTGAAGTTCGGGGAATTTTTCCTGGATTCCCGGATCGGTCAAGGGGAAATTCACATAAATGGAAGGAGAAGTTTTCTCCTGATATTCAACTTCTGCCTCCGCAAGAGCGGTTTGGCATGAAGGGCACCAGAATACCGGTTTTTTGTGCCTTACTACCGAGCCTCTTTGCATGAAATTGCAAAGTTCCTTGGCCGTGGCTGCTTCGTAGGAAGGATCCATGGTTAAATACGGGTTTTCCCAATCTCCCAGCACTCCCAGTCTCTTGAATTCCTCTCGTTGGACGTCCAGGTATTTGTTAGCGTATTCCCTGCACCTTTTCCTGATATCCAGGGATGAATGCTTACTTTTTTGATCTTCAAGCGAGTGTTCCACTTTTAGTTCTATAGGCAAACCGTGACAGTCCCATCCCGGGACATATTGCGCCTTGTATCCCCTTACATTATAGGACTTAACAATAATATCCTTGAGTATCTTGTTCATTGCTGTCCCTATATGTATATTCCCGTTTGCATAGGGTGGTCCATCGTGGAGTACGAAAGTCTGGGCGTCTTCCTTATGTGTGATCATCTCCTGATAAGCATCCTGCCCCTTCCAAAAATCGATCATCCGGGGCTCGTTCTGGGGAAGATTCGCTCGCATCGGAAATTTTGTTTTGGGTAGATTCAAGGTCTTTTTATAGTCTGCCATAGCGTTATTCAGTCCCTCCGTGTATAAAAGTATTACTGATTTGAACTTGAAATATTTTTTACAGGCTTGCAAGGACGGTATAAACAAGCCAGTAGTCAAGCCCCGAGTAAAAGTTTTGAATCAATAAAAACAATAAGTCAAGGAAAAATAGTAGTTCCACTAGATATGGGGAAGCAGGGCGCTCAATAGAGTGCCCAGGTGCTCGGCCGTGTCAGATGCCTGTGCAACTACTTGCTCGAATGAGGTCTCCTGCATATTGTCAGGCAAATTCTTGTTGGTTAGACAGGATAGACCTAACAGGTTGATATTCATGTGCCTGGCAGCTATAGCCTCCAAAACAGTGGACATACCTATTGCATCCGCTCCCATTCTTTTATAGGCCCTTGTTTCTGCAGGAGTTTCCAGATTTGGCCCCTGAACTCCCATATAGACACCCTTTTCCAATCTGAGACCCTGCTGGGTTGCAGTCTCCAGAGCCAGACCAAGCAGTTCACTATTGTACACCTGACTCATATCCGGGAACCTGGGTCCCCAGGAATCGACATTCTGTCCTGTGAGAGGAGAATATCCGGTCATATTTATATGGTCACTTATTGCCATTATGGAACCTTCCCTGAACTCGGGATTTATGGCCCCTGCGGCATTGGTAAGGATCAAATTCTCAATTCCCAGCAAACCCAGCAACCTTACGCCCATACAGATTTCTTGCGGACTGTAACCTTCATACAAATGAAATCTGCCCTGGAGTACAAACAGGGGAAGATTTTGCATTTTGCCGTAAACCAAGTACCCGGAATGTGATTTTACTGTGGAAACAGGAAATTCGGGAATTTGTTCATAGGGAATTGCGATTTGGTCCTGTAGATTGTCAATCCAGGAACCCAGGCCTGTACCCAAAACTATAGCTGTCTTGGGGTAAGTGGAGATATTTAGCCTGGCCCGGATATTTTCTAATTGATTATTCAATTTTTTTTCCAAATCCGACATGTCTTGGGCTCCAGTTGAAGTGTCAAAGTGTTTAGCTTTCAAGTATCAGGAGTTATTAGCAGTAAAGAGGTAGATTTTGTAATTGTACATAAAAAAAATTTGTGTTAGTGATTATTTTATTTTGAGTTTACACACATCTATTTGTATTGAACTTGATTTAAATAAATATATTTAATTTCCGGCTTTGTCAAAACGAGACTTGACCTGTTAGAATCAATTCGATTTGTCAATTTGTTAACTTGAATATGTAATGGATAAATATGGATATTGCGACTTTATTGGGAATACTGGCCGGATTCTCGCTGGTTATCGGGGCGATTTTTCTGGGAGAGGCAGTAGCGGTCTTTTTGAACATCAAGGGATTGATGATTGTTTTGGGTGGGACCCTTTCGGTTATTTGTATAAATTACCCCATCCACGAAGTTTACCAGAGCATAGTAGCTGCCATAAAAATATTTTCCACCCGGAAGAGCAAGGCCAACGAGGTGGTCAATACCATGGTTCAAATAGCTGATATTTCCAGAAGAGACGGTCTGTTGGCCCTGGAAAAGATCAAGACTGACAACCCTATACTGAAAAAGGCCTGTCAATTAATAGCGGATAATGCAGGACCTGAAATGATTCAGGAATCGCTGCGCATCGAGATATCGGCAATGAAGCAAAGACACGGTATCAGCCAGGAAGTATTCAGGAAGATGGCTGCATATTCCCCCTCCTTTGGTTTGATCGGAACCTTGATCGGTTTGGTTCAAATGCTCACTAACCTGGATGACCCTAGCAAAGTGGGACCGGGAATGGCGGTTGCCTTGCTGACCACCTTCTATGGTGCGCTTTTATCCTCCCTTATTTTTCAGCCGGTTGCAGGGAAATTGAAGAGCAGGACCCAGGAGGAGGCCCTGCATTTGGAAATAATTTTCGAAGGGGCCAAATGCATATTGGAAAACAACAATCCCAGGTTCGTATACGAGAAATTATCTTCATTTGTTCCTCCCAGGGAGCGAAAGTATGAACAAAAGTAGTCCCGGAGAGGAATTAGGAAACAACATTGAAGAGGAAGAAAGTAATGAATCCGCTTGGTTAAGTACTTTTGCCGATATTTCTCTCCTCTTGCTGGCTTTTTTTGTGCTTTTGTACTCCATGTCTTCTATCGAACAGAAGAAATTCAACAACTCCTTCCTTTCAGTACGCAAGGCCCTGGGCACTGAAGAAGGGGGAAAGAGGGCATTAAAGGCCAAATTTTCAGATGACAGCGGCGTACACATGAAAAAGGCCAAGCTCTTGAAGCAGCTTCAAGAAAACCAGAAACAGGTCTTTTCCGAATTCAATTTTTATTCTGCCCAGGAAGGAATGGAAGGTTTAGTGGGTGGAAGGATTCAGTCCGGTAAAGTTATTCTCCGGGTGCCAGGGGATGTATTGTTTGGTTTGGGCAAGGTACATTTGACCGAAGAGGGTAAAAAAGTTATTAAGAAGTTGAAAGATTTTTTTGTAAAGCACAATGACCAAACTATAAATATAAAAGGCCACACTGACAATGTACCGCCCAAGTCCGGGGCAAGATTCAAAGATAATTGGGAGATTTCCGCTTTAAGGGCGATAAATGTCCTGAGGTTTCTCAAGGACTTGGGTATTGAACCCAACAGGATGACCGCAACCGGGCTGGCTGATCTGGATCCGCTGGTTCCCAATATAAACAAGGAAAACAGGGCAAAGAACAGAAGGGTGGAATTTATCCTGACCAAAACAATAGAGGATATCAAGTAATGCAGAATGACGACTGGTCTTTTTCTTATTCCGGGGAAGGCAATCAGAGAAAGGCATACAGAATTAATTTTCCCGGCCTGTATGTTTATTTGGTGGAGACCGCGGAATATCTGTCAGTCAGGGATATAAGTGCAGCCGGAGTTGCAGTGTACATCGGCTCCAGCGGAAAAGAGTTTCATAAGCAGGAAAAACTGGAGATAAACTTGTATCTGGATACAGAACCCATCTTGGAAAACATCGAAGCAGAGGTGGTCAGAACTGAAGAAAAGCAAGTTTCCCTGCAATATGTAAATCTGAACAAGAAACAGGAATACGCCCTGGACAAACTGATATTGGATATACAAAAAATGCTGATCCAACGAGGTAAGAAAAGTCAAGAATAATTTTAGTCAATTAAAAATATAAAGGAGTGTTTTATGGCAGGGACATATAATAGGGTCATGTTGGTAGGAAGATTAGGCAGGGATCCGGAACTGAGGTATACCCAGGCCGGGACTCCGGTTGCAAATTTATCTTTGGCCACTGATGAATCCTATAACGACAGGGAAGGCAACCGACAGAGCAAGACTGAATGGCACAGGGTAGTGGTCTGGAACAGGCAGGCTGAAACTGTTTCCAATTACTTGGGAAAGGGAAGACTGGTTTTGGTGGAAGGATCGCTTCAGACCAGGAAATGGCAGGATCAGCAGGGGCAGAATCGCTACACTACTGAAATCAAGGCACAACGCGTTGTTTTCATGGATTCTGGGCAAGGTGGCGGAGAAAGGCCTGCCCAGGATGCATCCCAGGATTCCGAGGAAGATCCTTTTGACGCGCAGTCAGATGACAATCAAAACATGGGACCGGCTTTTCCATCTGAAGCTAGTGCAATAGATGATGCACCATTCTGAAAACATCTTATATGTCAGAGGGAAAAATGAAGCGGATTTTTAATATTTGTCTGTTATCTGCTATTTGGCTTTTTTTATCGGTTGCGATCACTTTTGCTGAAACCAATGGTACCACATTAGTAAACACGTACAATCTTGAGCTGGGTCCGGATATTAGATACTTGAATTATAAGGAACCTGATTATGATATTGATATAACTGGTTTAATGTATGGAATTTCCGGAAAGTTTACTTATCATGGTATAAGTAATATGGATAATTATCTCTTGGCTGGACTTGATTTTGAAGTATTGGGCGGGGGTCTTGATTATGAAGGACAAACCCAATCAGGAACCCCGCTTGAGGAGAGCAGTGACGATTGGTTAGTTGAGACTCGAGCCTTGATTGGATCTGAATATTTCTTTGGTGATGAAAATATACTCACTCTTTTTACAGGTATAGGCTATCGTTATTGGAATAACAACATTAGCGGAAGTGCGGGATATGAAAGAGAGGTGCAATATTGGTATGCACCTATAGGGATAAAAACTGTGGGGCATTTGTATAGTAACTGGACTGCTGGCATGAATGCCGAGTTTGACTTTTTTTTGGGAGGTAAAGTCAAATCTCATTTAAGCGATGTAGATCCTGATTTTAATGATCCTGAAGTTGATCAAGATCCAGCCAATGGATTTGGTCTGGGTTTTTCATTACATTTTACAAGGGATTTTAAGAGAAGGAATCAAAGTTTAATGTTTGAGCCTTATATAAGGTACTGGGAAATAGAAAAGTCAGACAAGAGCAAACTTACATCTAATGGCAATTTTGTTCACATTTTTGAACCTGAAAATGAAACTGTTTCAGGTGGTGTGCGTATAAGTCTTTCGTTTTGAAGATTCTTGGAAAAGGGATTTGCTAATATGGAACCCGGCAACCGGATTCTGACAAGTTCTTTAATTTCGGCGATGAGTTGCTAGGAATCCCGGAAGGATTGATAAATTCCATTAATAGCGTTTTTTGCGAAAAATAGTTCTCGCTGATAATTTTTGGGCTCCAGACGATTAATCCGATTGAACAAGGGATCTTTATCCATCAAATCTGCTAGGATGGTCTGGTAGTCTGACTGCTCAAAATGATCCCGGACAACGGATATCCACAACTGGAGTTGCTGTTTGGCACTTGCGGCAATTTCCGAGCCCTTGGGGTATGTTCCGTAGTGGCCAAAGCAGAGTTGCCTATGGACATAAGGGGCAATTCTGTCCATGGACTCCAGGAAAGTGTGCGGAATAAATCTGGGTGGGGTAGCGGGTCGCAAATAAAAGGAATCAGTCAGTTGATAGAATACACCGAACAACTCCCCGACAAAAAGCAGATCCCTGAATGCGAAACAAAGGTGGTGCGGTGCGTGTCCGGGAGTATCGATTGCTTCTATACCCTCTGCAAAGGGAATTTGTTTTGAGGTGCTCAAGCGCTCCCGGGGTACGGGTTTGATTCTGCCATAAGTCTCGGCCACTTCACCCAATGTCTTCAAGGATCCCTCCCAGAGTTTGGAAGGATCAATTAAATGAGATATAGCTCTCTCATGGCAAACAATACCTGCCTCTGGGAATCTTTCTGCCAGATGTCCAATACTTCCGGCATGATCCAGATGAATGTGAGTTAGCAGTATCCAGTCCAGCCGATCAATCCCTTGCTCCCTTAATCTTTGGCAAAGCAAATCCACTGTGCAGGCAGGTCCGGGATCAACCAAAAAGGTTCCTTCCGGGGCATAATAAATCCAGCTGGAAATGAATTGATAATAATCCAGAGCTGGAATATCCAGATCGATTAGGCTTGTATTTTGCAATTTGTATTACCTGGCAATCTCTTTATCGGTCCCGGATTATACCTCGAAAAGCATTTCCAGATCGTCCCTGGTCAGTGATTCCCACTGTTCCTTGCCCGGGATGATCGCATCTGCAACACCTTTTTTCTGCTCTTGCAGTTGCAGGATCTTTTCTTCCACCGTATTTTCACAAATCAGCTTATAGGAGAAGACCTTTTTGGTCTGTCCGATACGGTGTGTCCTGTCAGTGGCCTGGTTTTCCACTGCAGGGTTCCACCAGGGATCGTAATGGATAACATAATCTGCGGCAGTCAGATTCAGTCCTGTGCCTCCCGCTTTCAGAGAAATCAAGAAGATGGGGACATCGGGGTCGTTGTTAAATCTTTCCACCTGCTCGTAACGATCCTTTGTCGCACCGTCCAGATAGGAAAAGGGAATTTTGTTCATGTTCAACCAGGAGCGCATGATCTGCAGCATTTGGACAAACTGGGAAAAGACAAGTACCTTGTGACC
>CAJXKR010000013.1 GCA_913055815.1 uncultured Desulfohalobiaceae bacterium
ACATCCTCGTACACCTTGCGTTTCAATATCCCGGCCTTGTACAAATCCAGCATCCCGTCCACAAACATTTCCGAGGATCCGTGCAGTCCCTGCTCAAAAATTCCGGCTCCGCCTTCATTCCTGATCATGTCAGCATGCGTGCTTTTTGTACCCAAGTCATTCAAGATATTATTATACGCTTCATTGTTTTGATGCCTGAGTAAAACGCTGCCAGCCACGGCATCTCCCAGGGAGCCAAAACCTATTTGAATCGTTCCACCGTCCTGGATCAAAGCGCTGGATTGCAGACCTATAGACCAATCGGCAGGGGCTACTGCCTCCTTGGGTATGTTGAACAATTGAAAATCGTATTGCCTTTCATCTATGACCATATCGTACCATTCCGGTTCCACAACTGCTTCCCCGTACATAAATGGAAGATTCTGATTGGTCTGGGCCACGCAGAGTGCATTTGCTCCATCTTCCTCAATTGCCTGCCTCAACCTTCTGCCTGCTTCCAAGTGGGTATCCGGACTGGAACTCATGCTGTAGTAAGTCTTTCCATCGATCTCTTTTTTGGCAACCTGTTGAATCAACAAGTTGGTTCCCTGAATTATTCCATCCCTTACAGCATGTGTATAATTGGAACACAGGAAATTCTGTTGGGAATGCGCGCATTTGAGTCCATCACCCGGCTTGAAGAAAAACTCCACCAACTCGAAATTTTCAGGTGCATTACCCTTTTTGATGTCCTGTATATATTCCAGGTCCGGATAATCCTGCCAGATTTTGGAATGCATGGGCTCAACCAGTCTTCGTTCCAAGTCGCTGCTCCATTTGGGCTTTTCCAGATTCAAGGCGGTAATCAAGGTCAGGTGAAAATTGGGATCGTTTTTTGTTCTTTGGTACAGGGCATTCAAAAGGTGGTTGGGCTTGCCGATTCCAAACGGTGCAGCTGCGACGATTTTATTCCCCAATTTATGGATAATCTCCTGCGCGCTTTTTTCCACGTCATTAAAATATTGAGGCCTACTTACCATAAGATGTATTCCCTCCACTTTATATTAAAAATTAACAAGATAGATACTTTTTTATCCATTCAAATTTACATAAAAAAATCCAATACTCACCTTGCATCCATAATGCACAGATTGTATAATGATATTCTTCTGATTGATGCAAAAATATTTAAAAATTGTCAAGAAAAATCCTTCGGTAACTATTGATTTTTATTGAAAATTTTGATAATTTAAATCAACATTGATTTTAAGAATAAACAAAGTTGATATTCAAAAGTTAAGGATTTAATTTACGGCAATAAGAAATCAGGGATATGAAATCGGCTAATCCTGAAAAAATGCAGGACAAGAATTTTACCGCCAATGTTAGGCGGGTCAACGTTCAGAAATCCAAGGAAATCGGCTTGCCACTGGCTGAATTTCTAAGTATCTTTATACCCGCTGTGGAAGAAATCCCTGACCAGATTGGTCTTGTCTGCCCCCAGTAAACTTTTATACTGCCCGAGTTTGAAAAGGCCGGCGGGAAATCCCGCCGGCCTTATTTTATGGATTCATTGCCAGTACAGTCAAAATCCAACTAGCTCAAGTTCTCAAATACCCCGGCAGCACCCATGCCGCCGCCGATGCACATGGAAACCAATCCGTACTTCTCGCCCCTTCTCTTCATCTCGTGCAGGAGAGTAGTAGTAAGTTTCGCACCTGTACATCCCAGCGGATGCCCAAGGGCTATCGCGCCACCGTTTACATTGACTATATCCTGACTCAAGCCCAACTTCTGAATGCAGTACAGGGCTTGAGAAGCAAATGCCTCGTTCAGCTCTACCAACCCGAAGTCATCGATCTTGAACCCGGTCTTTTCCAAAACCCCGGGGATAGCCACCGAGGGTCCGATTCCCATAAGTTCCGGGGGACAACCCTTTACATCATAGCCCAGGAATCTGGCCATGGGGTCCAATCCCATTTTGTTGATAAAGTCTTCTGACACGACCATGGTTACAGCAGCACCGTCGGTCATCTGGGAGGCATTCCCCGGTGTCACGGAACCATCCTGCTTGAACGGAGTCTTCAACTTGGCCATCTTCTCCAGGGTGGTTTCCCTGGGGCCATCGTCCACATCCACTATTTCAGTGGTCTTTTCCAATTTATCATTGACCACTTTGGTCCTTTCCACTTCCACAGGGATGGTCTCCTCCTTGAACTTGCCATCCCTTATGGCCTGGGCTGCCCTTCTATTGCTTTCCATTCCGAATTTGTCCTGCTCTTCGCGGGAAATTCCGTATTTGTCAGCAACCTTTTCAGCGGTAATACCCATGTTTGCATACGCCTCGGTGTAATTTTCCACTAACGAGGGGCTGGCACTGAAGTTCTTTCCACCCATAGGTACCATGGTCATGGATTCGGTACCACCAGCTACAATACAATCAGCAAAACCCGACATAATCCGCTCCGCAGCCATAGAAATGGACTGCAATCCGGAGGAGCAAAAGCGATTAACCGTCTGGCCCGGGACTTCATAGGACAGTCCGGCATTCAAAGCAACCATTCTACCCACATTCATTCCCTGTTCACCTTCGGGGAATGAACAGCCCAATATTACATCCTCGATATGCTGGGCATCCACACCTGTCTTTTCCAGCAACCCTTTCAGGGCTACCGTGGCTAAATGATCGGGTCTCACATTGGTGAACTTACCTCTATTGGCCCGACATCCGGGAGTTCTTACCGCTTTTAATATATATGCTTTTCTCATTATTTACCTCCATTATTTGATTAATTTCTCAAGGGTTTGTTGGTCTTCAGGATGTAATCCATTCTCTCCTGGGTCTTCTGATTCTTGCAGAGTTGCAGGAATCCCTCTCTCTCTATATCCAAGAGATACTGTTCTGTTATCAGGGTTCCGGCATCCACATCACCACCGGTTATCACATCTGCAATCACACCACCCATTTCGTATTCGTACTCGGTTACAAAATTGCCTTCCTTCATATTCCAGAGCTGGCTCTTGATGCTGGCTGCCACGCTTCTGCCCGGGGCCTTGAATGGCCTCATCTTCTTGGGCCTGTAGGTCTGGGACATGGTAAGCACTTTTTGTTTAGCATCACCCAGCAGACTGTCTATATCGAAGGTCACAGAATCGCCCCGGCGCAAGTAGCCCAAATTGAATGCTTCGTCACACCCCATGGAAACCTTGGCCTGGCCAATATTCTGGAAATACTTAAAGATAATGTCTTGAACACTGGTGCCGGTCAACTCGGCTTCTTCCACTGCCCTCATGCACATTTCCTTGGTGCCTCCGCCGGCCGGCAGCACACCAGCGCCCATTTCCACGAGGCCCATATATGTTTCAAAATATGCGTTTATGGCATCGCTGTGCAGGCAGAACTCGCAGCCGCCTCCCAGGGCCATCCAAAATGGGGCAGCAACTACAGGTACATTTGCATATTTCAGTGCCAGGGTTGCCTGCTGGAACTTGTTGATAGTGGTATCGATCTGTTCCCACTGACCTTCCTGTACTCCGGCCACGAGCAAGAACAGATTGGCACCTACTGAAAAGCGCTCGCCCTGGTTACCTACAACTATTCCAACCCCTTCGTTTTCCGCTTTTTCCACGCACTTCATGGTCATATCCAACATATCGTCGCTAATGGCATTTTGCGGGGAATGGAATTCCAGGCAGAAAACACCGTCTCCCATATCAATTATGGAGGAGTTGTCGTTTTGCTCCACCACGCCCTTGGTCTGTTTCAGCAAATTCAGATCTATCTGCTCTGGTTTCTTGGGTACTTCCTTGAAGGAATCGTTCAGGAAATCGTTGTAATATTGCTTGCCGTTTTCTATCTTGTAGAACTGCTTGATGTTTTTCAGTTTTTCCGGGACCTTTACCCCGTCTTTCTCCGCTCTTTCCACAAAATAATCGACACCTATCCCGTCCATCATTTCAAAAGGACCGATCTCCCAGTTAAATCCCCATTTCATGGCATTGTCAACGTTTACAATGTCATCTGCAATTTCCGGGATCCTGTTAAATGCGTAGATCAAGGTGTCCCGCAGATTCTTCCAAGCGAATTCCGCTGCTTTGTCATCTCCCTGAATAACGGCTTTAATGGATTCCCCGGTGGTCTTTGCCATCTTGGCAAGCTTAAGGGATTCGAATTTGGGTTTTTCATTGGGTTTATATTCACCTGCCTTGTAATCCCAGAAATATCTTTGGGTTCCCTCTTCAGTCTTTTCCTTCTTGTAAAAACCCTGCTTGGATTTATCACCCAACTGATTGTTTTCAATCATTTGATTTACCCATTCCGGCAGCTTGAAAGCTTCGCGCTCTTCGTCGTTGGGCAGGGAATCATAGGAGTTCTTGGCAACATGGGCCATTGTATCCAGGCCAACCATGTCCGTGGTCTTGAATGCGGCAGTCTTGGGCCTGCCGGTGGGTTTGCCTGCCACTGCGTCGACTTCTTCCACGGTCATGTCCAGATCGATCATGTGGTGGATGCAGTTGGCGATGGAATAAACACCGATCCTGTTACCCACAAAGTTGGGAGTATCCTTGCAATAAACAATACCTTTGCCCAACCTCTTGTTTATAAAATCCGCAACTTCCTCAACCACTTTCGGATCAGCTTCCTTGCAGCCCACGATTTCCATCAGGCGCATATAGCGGGGAGGATTAAAGAAGTGGGTTACCATGAAATTCTTGCGGTTTTTCTCTGGCAAGCCCTGTGCCATTTCATTTACTGAGAGGCCGCTGGTATTTGAGGAGACCACCGCATCGTCTTTCAGATTGGGAGCGACTATTTCCGAGTACACTTTAAGTTTAATGTCCATCCGTTCAACTACTACCTCGATTATCCAATCGCATTCCTGTAGCTTGCTGGCATGATCCTCGAAATTTCCGATTTCGATCTGATCTGCGTATTGGTTCAACAGAAAAGGAGCCGGCTTGGTCTTTTTGAGATCCTCCAGTCCTTTCTTGGCAATCCTGTTTCTAACTTCCGGACTATCCTGGGTTAATCCCTTATTTTTCTCCTCATCGGTCAAGTCCTTGGGGACTATGTCCAGCATTACGACGTCTAACCCGGCGTTGGTCAAATGAGCGGCTATTGTAGCCCCCATCACGCCAGCCCCTAATACACCAGCTTTTTTGATCTTTTTCATTTTTAACCTCCGTTGTTGGATTATATTTTAAACTACTAACTTACTTAAAAAAATTTTAAAATATTTTTTAACAGCATGAATGAGTATTCATTCATTCTTTGTTCAATAGCAAACTTGATTTTTACATGTCAAGAAGATATCAATAGACAAAATAACTGCCAAAGCAACGTTGAAACATTGAAAAATTTTTTTAGTTATATTTCAAAGCATTATTGAACAAGTCCTTATAAATGTAGACAGTTAAATAATTCTCAAATTCGTTTTCAATATTATTTTTTAATAACCAAGTAAAATTGACAAACCAATTTTATAGGTGTACAAGGTTGTTACTTTTAGTTTTTATTCTAAACAACAAGTCAGGAAATTAAGGAGGAATAAAAAATGGCAGAAGCTGCTATTAAACTAGGAGGCAAAAGTAAAACCTCCTTTATGGACAAAGTAAAAGAAATAATCCCCGAGGGAGGCAATCTGAACCTGTGCCTGACCTGCGGGGCCTGCTCTTCCGGTTGTCCTGCAACCGGCCTGCAAGGCATGGACCCCAGGAAATTCTTGCGTATGGCTGCCCTGGGGCTGGACGAGGAAGTAACCAAGCATCCTTGGGTATGGACCTGCACCCAATGCAGGCGCTGCGTACACGCCTGCCCCATGGGGATTGATATACCCAGACTGGTATTTTACGCAAGACAAGCTTGGCCCAGGGATGAAAGGCCCAAGGGTATCAGGGATTCCTGCGACCAGGCAATGAAGAACGATGGAAACAGTGCCATGGGTGCCGGTTCTGAGGATTTTAAATTCGTTGTGGAAGACGTACTGCAGGAAGTACGGGAAACACAACCCGGCCTGGAAGATATGGAAGTACCCGTAGACAAGGAAGGTGCGGAATTTTTCCTGAACCAAAATTCACGCGAACCTGTAACCGAACCCGACGAGATGGTGCCCCTCTGGAAGATAATGCACAAGGCAGGTGCGGATTGGACTTACGGAACCAAAGGCTGGGCAGCGGAAAACTACTGCATGTTCTTGTCCGACGACGAGGCCTGGGAAAGAATTGTCCGCCAAAAAGCGGAAGCAGTTGACAGCATGGGCTGCAAGGTCTGGCTAAACACGGAGTGAGGCCACGAAATGTACGCGGTCCGGGAGGGACTGCAAAAGTTCAACATTCCTCACAATTTTGAGATCGGAAGCATAATATACCAGTACGCCAAGTGGATACGGGAAGGTACACTCCCGGTTAATTCGGATTGGAACAAGGACCTGAAAGTCAAGTTCACAGTTCAGGATCCCTGCCAATTAGTAAGGAAATCCTTTGGCGACGACGTAGCCAATGAGCTTAGATACGTAGTGAAATCCGTGGTTGGAGAGGAGAATTTCGTGGAAATGCAACCCAACAAGTCCAACAATTACTGTTGCGGCGGCGGAGGCGGATTCCTGCAAGCCACGGGTTACACCGAAGACAGGCGTGAATACGGGAAATTCAAACTCCAGCAAATTCTGGACACAGGTGCACAGTACTGCATAACCCCTTGCCACAATTGTCATTCTCAAATCCACGATCTGAGCGATCACTTTGATGCAGGATATCACACTGTCCACCTGTGGACTTTGATATGCCTATCCATGGGCATGTTGGGTGAAAACGAAAGGGAATACCTTGGAGAGGACCTGAAAGAAGTCAACCTGTAATTATTTATTTATAATAGTATTCAAGGTTAGAACTATGGGCAGAAAAGTAGTAATTGTCGGGGGAGTGGCTCTAGGACCAAAAGTGGGTTCAAGATTGAAACGAATAGAACCAGATGCTGAAATCACTCTTCTGGATAAAGATAAGCTCATTTCCTACGGTGGATGTGGAATCCCCTACTATATAGCCGGAGATATACAAGAGGTCTCCGACCTGCGGACTACAATGTATCACATGCTTAGAAACGAAGAGTTCTTCAGCAATGTAAAGCACTTTAATGTACTCACAGGCAAAGAAGTAACAAGTATTGACCGCAAGCAGCAAAAAGTTGCCTTCAAAGATGTGGACACAGATAAACAAGAAGAACTGGAATACGACAAACTGGTACTTGCCACTGGTAGTTCCCCAGTCCACCCCCCCATGCCCGGTCACGATCTACCCGGGGTATATACAGTTACAGACCTGCACAATGCCCATACAGTCAAACAATCACTCACAGAAAGCAATATCGAATCAGCAGTTGTGGTGGGAGGAGGAGCCATAGGAATAGAAATGGCAGAGGCGCTAACGGATTTATGGGGGATTGAAACCACGGTTGTGGAAATGTTGGACCATGTTTTGCCCGGTGCCCTAGACCCTGATCTGGCCAAAATGTTCAAGAACTCGCTTCAAGAAAACGAAGTCACAGTCAAAACCGGTACCAAGCTCACCCAAATTAATGGCAGTAAAGAACAAGGGGTGACTTCAGTACAAACCTCAGAAGGGGAAATCCCTTGTCAGTTGGTAATATTCAGCATAGGAACCAGGCCCAATTCCGGCCTGGCCAAGGAGGCAGGGTTGTCCACAGGCCCCAATAACGCTATTCAAGTGGATAAAAGGCTAAAAACATCAGATCCAAACATCTATGCAGGTGGCGACTGCATCGAACTCGAGCACCTAATGAGCGGTGAGTACGTGAACATGCCGCTTGGATCACTGGCCAACAGGCAGGGAAGGATAATAGCCAATAACATTTCGGGTAAAAACGAACATTTTCCTGGAGTTGTTGGGAATTTTTGCCTGAAGGCATTTGACATGGGAATAGCCAGGGCGGGACTTACAGTTGAACAAGCCAGAGAAGCGGGATTCAATCCCGAATCAGCCATGGTGACCCAATCCGATCGGGCTCATTTCTATCCTACTGCAAAGATCATGTTCATCCAATTGGTTGCTGACAAAGATACCAGGCGAGTCTTGGGGATACAGGCCATGGGAGAAAATATTGACGCTGTAAAAGCCAGGGTGGATGCGGTTGCTGCATTGCTTCCACATAATCCGAACCTGGAAGAGATATCTTCTTTGGAAGTCTGTTATGCCCCGCCTTTTTCCTCTGCTATGGATATAGTCAATACAGCGGGCAACGTGCTTCAAAATATACTGGACGGGATATATGTAAGTGTATCACCCCAAGAATTCTTGGATGATTTTTTTGGGCAAGATTGTATAGTTGTAGATGTAAGAAGTCCCCAAAGGGCTAAATCCGGACAAAAACTCTATGGTGAAGACAGGTGGATAAATATCCCATTTAGTCAATTGTCAGAACAATACCACCAAGTGCCGGACAATAAAAAGGTGTTTACATATTGCAATACCGGAACCACGGCGTTTGAAGCACAATTGTACCTCAACTTGATGGGGAAGAGGAATGTCAAGACAGTCCAGGGATGTTACGGTGCCATTTCACTCCTTCACCCGGATTTTGATCCAGAAAATCCTTAAATATATTTTAACTTGCAATCAATATTAGCCAAAGTACCCACAATACAGGATCAAATCCTGCATAGATTGCCAACATAATCTAATTCTAACATTAAAAACAGTTAAACACCTTATAACAAAGTTTTTTCCCAAGCTGAAAGTTAAACATAGGTCCTTCAATTTTTTATACTTACTGAAATAATTGTAAAATAAATACAGGTTAAGGGCCGGGATTTAACTGATAAATTTAACAAGGAGAAAATAATGTCTTTAAATAAACCCGAAGGCCAATGTATCGGTTCAGTAGCGGTTATAGGGGGCGGCATAACCGGAATACAATCTGCCATGGACCTTGCTGAATCCGGGTACTATGTGCATCTGGTGGAAAAGTCCCCTGCAATTGGTGGCAGCATGGCCCAACTGGACAAGACTTTTCCCACCAACGATTGTTCGATGTGAATTCTCTCTCCGAAACTGGTCGAGGTCGGCCGGCACGAGAATATTGAACTGCACACCTTGTCCACTGTTGAAAAAGTACAAGGGGAACAGGGAAATTTCAGCATAGATGTAAATACCAAACCCAGATACGTAGATCCAGATAAATGTATCGCATGCGGAATTTGCGCAGAACACTGTCCAAGCAAGACCTTTGACGAATTCGAGGAAGGCCTGGACAAAAGAAAGGCAATCTACCTGCCCTACCCCCAGGCAGTGCCCCTGAAATACACTATAGATCCCAACAGGTGCATTTATCTAAAAAAAGGCAAATGTGGAGAATGTGAAAACAATTGTCCGGCAGGGGCAATTAATTTCAACGATCAGGAAAAAAATCTTGAACTGAACGTGGGTTCAATTATCTATACTGCCGGATTAAAGACCTTTGATCCTTCTGGACTGGATACCTATCAACATTCCAAATTCAAGAATGTGGTTACCAGCTTGGAATTCGAGAGGATACTAGCAGCAGGTGGCCCTACAAACGGGGAAGTAGTTAGATTATCCGACAAAGAGCCGGCCCAAAAAATTGCCTGGCTGCAATG
Organism: uncultured Desulfohalobiaceae bacterium; assembly: GCA_913055815.1. Classification (GTDB taxonomy): domain Bacteria; phylum Desulfobacterota; class Desulfovibrionia; order Desulfovibrionales; family Desulfothermaceae; genus CAJXKR01. The sequence continues at coordinate 9,612 of CAJXKR010000013.1, forward strand.
TGTTGGTTCCAGAGATATAAACCAGTGCGACAACGAGTACTGTTCCGGTGTCTGTTGCATGTACGCGATCAAGGAATCGGTCATAGCTAAGGATCACCTGGGTTCTGAAGCTGACACCGCCATCTTCTATATGGACATGCGCACCTCTGGCAAGGACTTTGAGAAATACTACAACCAGGCACAAGATCAAGGTGTCAGGTTTATAAGATCCAGGGTACATACTATAACCCAGGTGGACGAGAGCGGAACCTTGCAGCTATCCTACGCCACTGAAGACGGAGAACTGGTAAGCGAAGAGTTCGACTTGGTGGTGTTGTCCGTAGGGATGGAGCCAGCGGACAGTGCCATTGAAACTGCCGATAAGATGGGTATTGAACTTAATAAACACAATTTTGTCCAGACAGGTGACCTAAGCCCTGTAGACACTTCCACACCCGGGATATATGCTGCAGGAGTGATAAACGGTTGCAAAGACATTCCGCAATCTGTTGTCGAGGCCAGTGCCGCTGCCTGCAACGCGGGTATCAAACTCAGTTCCGCAAGAGGCACTCAGATCAAGTCCAAGACTTACCCTGCAGAAAAGCCACTGGGAGAGGAAGTAAAAATAGGGGTCTTTGTATGCAACTGCGGCTCAAACATCGGAGGATATGCCGATGTACCTGCAATTGCCGAATATGCCAAGACTCTTCCCAATGTGGTCTATGTCGAGGAGAATCAATTCACCTGCAGCCAAGATACTCAGGACAAAATGGTGCAAAGCATCCAGGACAACGGCCTGAACAGAGTGGTTGTAGCAGCATGCACTCCCAGGACCCACGAACCATTGTTCCAGGACACTATAAGGGAAGCAGGACTAAATCCCTATTTATTCGAAATGGCGAATATAAGGAATCAGTGCACCTGGTGTCATTCCCATGACAAAGAGACTGCCACTGAAAAATCCAAGGAAATGGTTCGAATGGCTATAGCAAAAGCCTCCAGGCAAGAGCCGATCCCGGAATTGTCAGTGGATATAGACAAATCCGCATTGGTTATCGGAGGTGGGCTCTCCGGCATGAATTCTGCACTGAGCTTGGCTGATCAAGGTTTCCAGGTCAGCCTGGTGGAAAATACTTCCACCTTGGGTGGAGCCGCCCTGGATATAGGCACGACTTGGTCTGGTGAAGATGTCCAGCAATACTTGAGCCAACTAACAGAGGAAATCACTGCACACGAGAACATAGAACTGTTACTGAACGCTGAAATAACAAAATCCTCCGGATTTGTGGGCAACTTTGTGACCACTGTACAAGCAGATGGAGACAACAAAACTATTAAGCACGGTGCTGTGATAATCGCTACTGGGGGATCTGCTACAGATACGGATGAGTATTTGTATAACAAGAGTTCCAGGGTAAGCAAATGGCACGAGCTGGAAAAAAAGGAAAAGGAAATAGAACAAGCCAGTTCCATTGCCTTTATTCAGTGCGTAGGCTCCAGGGATTCAAACCGCCCTTATTGCTCCCAGATCTGCTGCACTACTTCCATAAAGCAGGCGATCGAGATAAAAGAAAAATACCCTGAGAAAAACATTTTTATCTTTTTCAGGGATATTCGCACACCCGGTTTCAAGGAAAGGCTCTACAAGAAGGCAAGGGAGTTGGGTGTGATATTCATTAGATACGATCTGGAGAATAAACCCCAGGTCCAAGAAAACGAAAACGGACTGAGCATTTATGCATTCGAGCCCACCATACAAGAAAATATCAGCGTGGAAGTGGATCTGTTGAATCTGGCTACAGCAATCGAGCCCAACGACAACAGCAAAATAGCCAGTTTCTTCAAGCTCCCGACCAACGAAGAGAATTTCTTCATGGAGGCTCATGCCAAGCTAAGACCTGTAGAATTTGCGTCAGACGGAATATATCTGTGTGGCCTGACCCACTATCCCAAATCTATTGAAGAATCAATATCCCAAGCAAGGGCAGCAGCCAGCAGGGCAGCTACTGTCCTATCCCAGGACAAGGCCCAAATATCTCCGCTTATTTCGCAAATAGACCAGGAAAAATGCATTGGTTGCGGACTTTGTTCCCAGGTTTGCCCTTTTGGAGCAATCCAGATGGTGGAAGTCCAGGACAAAGGATTGGTTGCCGAGAATATCTCCGCATCATGCAAAGGCTGCGGGGTTTGTGCATCTTCCTGCCCCCAAAAAGCTATAGATATGCTCCATTTCAGGGACAGTCAACTGGAAGCCGCAATAGAAGCAGCTATGTAGGACCTAAACAAAATTAATTAAATCCCATCCGGAAATTTTTAATTCCCGGATACGGAAATAGCAATCATGTTCAGATAAGGATCGGCTCTGCCGAGTTTCTGTGTAAACTAGTAATGGACAATAAATAGAAAGAGGTATGAATATGCCAAATAATGAACCCAAAATAGTCGCCTTCCTATGCAACTGGTGCGCCTATGCCGGAGCTGATCTGGCCGGGGTGTCCAGGATTCAATACCCCCCAAATATCAGGCCTGTTAGAGTCATGTGCTCGGGCCGAGTGGATCCTGAATTTATAGTGGATGCACTAATTGACGGTGCAGATGGTGTACTGGTGGCTGGTTGACATATAGGGGACTGTCATTACCTGGACGGTAATGTTTACGCTGAAAAGAAATTCAGATTAACTAGTGAAGTCCTGCAACTAGCCGGATTAGACGAGGAAAGACTAAAGCTGAGTTGGATATCCTCTGCAGAAGCACAAAGATTCGCACAGGTTAGTACTGATATCGTTCAAACCATAAAACAACTGGGCCAGTTGGATCCCAAGGAATTTGAACTGGAGTTGAAAAGCGCTCGCAGGACCCTGAATAACGAGTTGGTACGCTGGACAGTGGGCAAGGAAAAGACAATCACGGAACAGGGTGATGTTTACGGGCGCTCCTGGCAATTGGATACATACAGGCAGGTCCTGGATCAGATAGCTTCCAAGGAATACCATAAAAACTTGATATATACCGCCCTGGAATACGGCTACAAAAGCGTCCGGGATATCAATGAAAAGACCGGAATGGAGATGAACAAGATATCGTTCCTGTTGGCAAACATGGAAAAGGACGGAATGGTGGAATTCAAAGGCATGCAAGATCATAAGCCGGAATTCGCTATTGCATAACATACTGCAAGGATAATAATTCCTGCTCTTGGCTTTGAAAGTATTTACAAAACAATCACTGCTCAAGCTGCAGAATCCTAGTTTTTTAAAGGAGTGGAAATGAGTAACGTTGCTGAAAATATTCAAGGATCTATAATGGTTGTTGGTGGCGGAATTACAGGGATGCAGGCCGCACTGGACGCCGCCAATTCCGGATTCAAAGTTCATCTGGTAGAGCAGTCTCCGGCAATTGGCGGAATGATGTCCTGGCTGGACAAGACATTCCCTACCAACGACTGCGCCATGTGAATTATCTCACCGATACTGGTCGAGGTCGGCCGGCATCTGAATATAGACATCTTGGCTAACACTGAAATCGATTCAGTCCAAGGTGAAGCTGGAAATTTCCAGGTCAAGGTCCAAAGTAAGCCCAGGTTCATAGACCCGGAAACATGTACCGGGTGCGGGGAATGCGCAGCACATTGCCCAGTAAGTGCAATAGATGTATACAACCAAAAGATGGTGGAGAGAAAGGCGGTCTATATTGACTATGCCCAAGCCATTCCCATGGCATTCGCCATTGACCAGGACACATGCCTGGGTTGCGGGCTCTGTGAAAACATGTGCCTTGCCGGTGCCATCAAGTACAACGATCAACCAATAGAACAGGATCTGAATATAGGATCAATCGTACTTTCCACCGGCACTGAGAGCTATGATCCCAGTGGCTTGGACTACCTGGGTTACGGCAAATTCCCCAACGTAGTTACAAGTGCGGAATTTGAAAGAATACTCAGTGCTTCCGGTCCATATTTCGGACAACTCATGCGTCCGTTAGACCGGGAAGAACCGCAAAAGATCGCCTGGTTGCAGTGCGTGGGATCCAGGGATATCAACCGTTGTCAAAACTCCCATTGCTCCTCTGTCTGCTGTATGTACGCGATCAAGGAATCAGTGATTGCCAAGGAACACGCTACAGATAATCTTGACTGCGCGATATTCTACATGGACATGCGCACCTATGGCAAGGATTTTGAACGCTACTACAACCATGCCAAAGAGGAAGAAGGTGTCAGGTTCATCCGCTCCAGGATACACACCATAAACGAAATGGAGAACGGGGACCTGGAACTCTCCTATTTTGATGAAAACGGGGAGTTGCATAGCGAGACTTTCAACATGGTGGTTTTGTCCGTGGGATTGCAAGTAAGCCCCAAGGTCAAGGCCCTGGCTGATAAACTGGGGATCCAGTTAACCTCCGGAAACTTCTGTGAAACTTCCTCTTTTAACCCGATTGCCACAAACAGGGAAGGTATATATGTCAGCGGTGCCTTTCAGGGCCCCAAGGACATCCCCAACTCTGTTGTAGATGCAAGCGCCGCCACTGCCACTTCCGGAGAGATATTGAACCAAGCCAGACACACGCAAACCGAGGTCAAAGAAGTAGTACCGGAAAAGGATGTATTCGGGGAACGACCGAGTATCGGGGTGTTTGTATGCAAGTGCGGCAGCAATATTGCCGGGGTTGTGGATGTACCTGCGGTTAGGGATTATGTAGCAACGCTCCCCTACGTGGATTATGCGGACGTCAACTTGTATACCTGCTCTCAAAACACCCAGGACGAGATGACGGAAATAATCAAGGAAAAGAATTTGAACCGGGTAATCGTGGCCTCCTGCACTCCCAAGACCCACGAGCCATTGTTCAAGGAAACACTGGTTAATGCCGGACTGAACAAATACCTCTTCGAGATGGTCAACATAAGGAATCAGGATTCCTGGGTTCACAAGAACAATCCCGACTTGGCAACGCAAAAGGCCAAGGACCTTATACGCATGGCTGTAACCAGTATAGCGTACAAAGAACCTTTGGAAGAGCAAGAACTGGATATAGATCAAAGGGCCATGGTAATAGGTGGCGGAATATCCGGAATGAGCGCAGCACTTAGCCTGGCGAGACAGGGACACGAAACACACTTGATCGAAAACTCCCCGGTTTTGGGAGGACAGGCCAGAAACCTCTACAAGACCTGGAAGGGTGAGGACATCCAGGCCAACCTGAGGGACATTATCGAACAGGTGGAAAATCATCCCAACATACAGACGCATTTGGAATCAAAGATAAGCAAGGCAGAAGGTTATGTAGGTAACTTTCTTACTACTGTCCAGGACGATAGTAGTGAGGAACAGGGCATAGAACACGGAGTCATTGTAATGGCTACAGGGGCCCGGGAATACGAGCCCAAGGAATACTTGTACGGACAAGACTCCAGAGTCAAGACTGCCCTGGAATTGGACAACATGCTCAATGAAGACCAGGAACGGATAAAATCCTTGAATTCTGCCGCATTCATACAGTGCGTCGGATCAAGGGATGAGGACAGGCCATATTGTTCCAGGGTCTGCTGTACTCACTCCATCCAAAACGCCTTGGAACTGAAAAAAATTAATCCGGATATGAATGTATTTATCCTCTACAGGGACATTCGTACTTACGGGGAAAAGGAAGGCCTGTACAATGAAGCCAGGAATGCAGGGGTGATATTTATTCGCTATTCCCTGGAAAATAAACCCCAAGTAACTGCGCAGGAGGACAAACTGACCATCAATACGCACGATCCTATCCTGCAGCAAGACCTGGAAATAGAGACAGATTTGTTGACCCTTGCAAGTGCGATTGAACCCAACAATCAGGAAGAATTGGTGGACTTCTTCAAACTACCCTTGAACGACGACGGCTTTTTTGCAGAGAGACACGCAAAAATGGGGCCTTCGGAGTTTGCTACAGACGGCATGTTTCTGTGCGGACTAGCACACTACCCCAAGTCTATAGATGAATCATTCGCACAGGGCAAGGCTGCTGCTTCCAAGGCAATTACATTGCTATCCCAGGAAACGATATTTTCCACCGGGGAGACAGCAAGCATAAATCCCGCCCTCTGTAGCAGTTGCGGGGTGTGTGTAACAATTTGTCCCTACTCTGCCCCTTATTTTGTGGAAGAAGGACCAAATGCAGGCAAGGCCCAAATCAACACCTCTCTTTGCAAGGGATGCGGTCTATGTGCAGCATCCTGCAGATCAGGTGCTATCACCTTGAAAGGTGCAGATATGCAACAGATCTATACCATGATTGAGGCTATTTAATCCGGTTGATGTGGTGTCAAACAGGCTTGGCCAAAATTTGGCCCCTGATTAATTCCAAAATACAGAAAAGCTCGAAAGGAGAAACATAAAATGTCAGAATGGGAACCTAAAATAGCAGCCTTCCTTTGCAACTGGTGTAGTTACGGGGCTGCTGACTTGGCGGGGGTAAGCAGGATGCAATACCCTCCGAATCTCAGAATTATCCGAATTCCCTGCACCGGGGCCATGAATCCCAAATATATCCTTCAAGCCTTCAGGCACGGATTGGACGGTGTATGGGTGTCCGGATGACATCCGGGCGAATGCCACTATTTGAGTGGCAACCTCTATGCCAGAAGACGTTTCGCCTTGTTAAAGGATTTTTTGGACTACATCGGCCTTGAACCTGGAAGGTTACACTTTACCTGGATATCTTCCGCTGAGGCCGGAAAATTTCAAAAAAGCGCCCGGGAAGTAGTAGAAGCTGTCAAGGCCTTAGGTCCTGCCAAGAGACTGGTAAAGGATATCCAGAAGGAGGTGGTATGAAGGAAGTAGTTGAACAAATCAGAACCAAGGCCAAAGAACTGCTTTCCGAGGGCAAGGTTGACTGTGTCCTGGGATACAAGAAAGGTACCGTACCCATGCAGGAACAGCCTTTTTGCGCCTATACCCCGGAAGAGGCTGATCAACTTACTTGGTCGGTTTTTTGTACCAACAACCTGGCAAATTTTTTGATCAAGAACACGGGAAAGACCGCAGTCCTTGCCCAAGGCTGCGTTAGCAGGAATATAGTTGGCCTGATCAAGGAAAATCAAATCAAAAGGGAAAATGTGTATATACTGGGTATCCATTCCCCTGGTATGGTGGATGCGAAAAAAGTACAGGATAAATTTCCGGACAAGGTAATACAGGAAGCCTACCTGGAAGGGGAAGAACTGGTAGTAAAAGGCAAGGACTTTACAGAACACATTCCTCACAGGGATGTGAAAAGGAACAATTGTTACACTTGCACCCACAGGAACGCAGTTATCTACGACGAATTCGTCGGGGAGCAGGGTAAGGAAAGCGGGGGTGGCAATATAGACAAGGTTGCATACCCTTGGTCCAAGCTTGATCCTGAACAAAGATGGGAAAAGTTCCAGGAGACATTCAAGGACTGTATACGTTGTTACGCCTGCAGGAACGTTTGCCCCTTGTGCTACTGCGATGTCTGTTTCGTGGATGAAAGCAATCCCCAGTGGTGTGGCAAGGGGCAGGAAGAGACAGATATTTACACCTTTCACATCTTAAGGGCCTTTCACTGTGCAGGAAGGTGTACAGACTGCGGTGCCTGCGAGTCTGCCTGCCCCGTGGGTATAAAAATGCGTCATTTAACCAGCATGCTGGAAGCCGACATAAGAGAAAAGTATGATTATTCACCTGGACTAGACCTGGAATCAGTTTCCCCCCTGAGCAACTACAGTCAAAACGATCCGGAAATAGAATAAAGCACAATACAAAAACGAGGAACTTATTTATGTCAGACAAGATACTGAAAAAAGACAATCTGGACCAGCTGTTGGATAAGCTGCGTCAGGATTATCAGATATACGCCCCTGCCAGACAGGGTGCATCGGTAGTTTGGGAACAAGCTGGCAATGCCGAGGATCTCTTATGGGATTTCAGCAATACTGATATGTCACCCAAACAATTCTTTTTTCCTCAAACAGAGCGTTTGATGCATTTTACCAACAGCTATGAAGATAATCAGGGCATGGTAATGCAGGAAGTACCGGAAATGCAGCACAAACAAGCCCTTTTGAACATAAGGCCCTGTGATGCCAAGGCATTTACAATACTGGACAAGGTGTTTTGCCAGGATGAATACCCGTGTGATACCTATTGGGAAGACAAGAGGGAAAAGACCTTGCTTATAGGACTGGCTTGCAAGGATCCCTGCCCAACCTGTTTCTGCACCTCAGTAAACTCTGGGCCGCACAACCAGGAAGGACTTGATGTACTCATGGTGGATTTGGGGGATGAGTTGCTACTCAAGGCAATAACTCCCAAGGCAGAAGATATAATTGCAGATATTTCAGATGCAAGTGAAGACCAAATCAAACAAGCGGAAAATCAAAAACAGGAAGCGGAACAGGCAATCAGCACAGGCGTCAATACAAATAATATCCAGTCAAAGACAGTTTTGGATCTTTATGAATCCCCAATATGGGATCGGATTCAGGAGCCTTGTATAAATTGCGGGACCTGTACTTTTTATTGCCCCACTTGTCATTGTTTTGATATCCAGGATGAGACTCAGTCTGATTACGGTCACAGGATCAGGAACTGGGATACTTGCATGAGTTGGCTTTTTACGCAACATACTTCCGGACACAATCCCAGGGGCAGCAAAAGAGACAGGGTACGGCAGAGATTCATGCACAAATTCAAGTACATGCCTTTCAAGCTCGATGGGGCGATAGGTTGTGTTGGCTGTGGCAGATGCACGCAAAAGTGCCCCGTAAACATCGACGTACGGGAAGTAGTTAATAAAATGAATGAATAATCCTAGAATAAAGCGAGTTGATTATGAAAAATCCATATCTACCCTATCCGGTAAGAATAAAGAAGATAGATATAGCTACTGAAGACAAGACGCTAAAGACTTTTGAATTGGAATTCTTGAATTCCGAGGATGCGGAAAGTTTTAAGTACTTGCCCGGACAATTCGCTGAATTGAGTGTACCTGGATACGGTGAATCCCCAATTGGAATAGCCTCCAGTCCCACTGAAGGTAACAATCTGCTTTTCACCGTGAGCAAGGCTGGTACGGTTACCAGCAAGTTGCACAGCATGTCTGAAGGTGAAATAATGGGTGTTCGCGGCCCCTTGGGAAATCCCTATCCCCTGCAGGAAATGGAAGGCAAGAATCTGGTCATACTAGCGGGAGGTTACGCGGTAACCACTTTGCGTTCCACCATGGTTTGGCTTTTGGAACCGGAAAACCGCAAGAAATACCAGAATATCACCTTTATCTACGGCGCCAGGACTCCGGGCATGATACTATACCGCGAGACATTAGAAGAATGGGAAAATCGGGATGACGTGGATATCCACCTGACCATAGACAAGGAGGCCCCGGACTGGAATAAGCATGTAGGTTTTGTACCCCAGGTTGCCGAACAATTGCAACCCAAGCCGGACAATGCAAGGGCCCTTATTTGCGGCCCCCCGGTAATGATCAAGTTCACTCAACCAGTGTTGGACAACCAGGGCTGGCAAAGCGATCAAATCATCATGAGCCTGGAAAACAGAATGAAGTGCGGAGTAGGCAAATGCGGACGTTGTAACGTGGGTCCCTATTATGTATGCAACGACGGTCCTGTATTTTACAAATCCGAGTTGGACGAGTTGCCCAAGGAATATTAATTTGAACCAGTTTTAGAGTGTTAAGGTTTTAAGTGTAAGAAAAAGAACCAATGGTCTGTTTATTCAACAAATTTAGTACCTTTTCTCGCCCCGCCCTGCCAAGGCAGGGACGGGGTCGAGATTTCAAAGGTGTTACTGAATCAAACTTGAATGCCAATCCTTTGTTCTTGTAACCTTGAACGTGGAACTGTGAACGCTATCAGTGACTACAGATCCTTCTCCTCGATATGAGCAAGTATCAACCCAAAAAAAACAGTGCCAGCCTCGGATAGATATTGCCAGCCCAAATGTTCAAAGCAGGAAGAACAAATCACAATCTTCCAGGCATATCCTTCGAACCAGGTAAATTCCAGAGTAGAGGATCCTACCGGCAAGCATCCGGAAGCATTGGCAAAACACCCAACCTCAAACACTATCCCGTGTGGATTGAAAAACACATGTTCGTGCTTACCATTAACAGCAATCTTATATTCCGGATAAGTAATTAAATTATGGCATCCAGTGCAGAAAATAGCCCTTTTCTGTTCCTGGAAAATTATTTTGGTCTGTTCTTCGGGTACATCTTCAACTTCGGTATTGTCATCCCTTAGCATTGTAGTTAAGATATTGGTATCGAGCAGATAACTATCTATAGTAAACATAGGTTGAGCAGGCTCCTGTATTAATATTTCAAAATTTCCGGTACACACAAAGTTACAAATGCAAGTAGTTTATCTCATTCCATTCCCCCTGCAATGAAGTTTAAAAGAAAATTGTCAGATCAAACCATTTATATACAGAAGCACTCTAAACATATGCTACAAATCTCTGTATAAAAATGTATTTACAAAAACCTGCCGATTATTATCTGTTAAACAAGATTTTATTATAACTTATAAACGGAGGCTTTATGAGCGTACTGGCCGAATTGTCGATTTTCCCGATAAACCAAAGTATCAGTCTCAGTCCTTATGTGAGCAGGGCAGTTAAAATTATAGATCAAAGCGGACTAGATTACAAGATCGGAGCTATGGGCACAACTATAGAAGGGAATTGGTCCGAAGTAATGAATGTTGTAGACAAATGCTTTCAAGAGCTAAGCCAGGATTGCAATAGGATATATCTCACCTTAAAGATAGACTATTATAAAGACAGGACTGGGATGCTTAAACACAAAGTCGACTCGGTACGATAAATATAATCCTCTCACAGAGATTGCCTACTAGCTGGTGCTGCACTCAACTTATTAGCCTAAGTTGATACCAGGGGTCAAAAGTAGCCTGCAGAATGCAGAAAGATTTTGCCACCTCTCAACCCAAGGTGTTGGAATCAAAATCGTAATTCTGGGCAAAATAAGGTGCTTTGCCCTTGAACATACTCACTTGGGACAATATATATTCAGCGGTCATTTTCCTTATTCGATGTCCCAACTGATTAAAATATGCACTCATCTGCTGTTCATCCTCAAATTCCTGCATCTTCTCCCAAACATCCTCAGGTGAAGCTTCCTGCCCGGCAGCCTGTGTTGAAGATCCCAGTTCCTGTTGATTCTGCCAATATTCTTCTCCTCGATGCAGGGCTTTTAACAGTCCATCCTGCAATTCCTGGACTTTTTGCTTCCAGTCAGCCAGTGAACCACATTCAGCTGTAACCCAAACTATTTCCTCGTTTTGTCCGTTTTTTAATCCCAGTTGAATTCTATTATTACCGGAAGCATCATCAGGGGATCTCACTTCCACGATCCAATCCATGCATACCTCCTTTGATTTTCGGCCCAATTAAGGAAATCCATATACCAGCTTGACACATTTTACAGTTTTAACAATAATTACAAAAATAATCAAATCCAGTATCCATGGTCGCGGCTATTTTAGCCTACTAGCAAATACCAATTAAATCAAATTGTTAAAATTTAAGCCACTACTGTACAAAAGGGATAAATTCAAGTATGTATTGACTGAATGCTGGATCCGGTTTGTCAGCTACCCTTGTAAAAAAAGAAACCACGAACAAAGAAAATAAACTAACCCTATAAACAGGGTTACCAAAATAAACTTTTATCAGGTAATCTATGAGTATTATAAATGCTTCCACACTGCAGACTGTGGATCAAAATGCTTTTGATCCACAAAATATCGTTGAACATCTGGGCTTTATACCCGACATCTTCGATTTTCTCAAGAACAAGGAGGATACTCTGGGTAAGAGCAGGCCAGCAGTAACCTATGTAGTAGCGTTGACAGTTTGGGCCTTTAGACAGGAAACTCAAAACGAGGCCCGCGAACTTCCCAAAGGTTTTTTGGACGTACTCTGGAAAAAAATATCAGAGGAAAACGCAGGTGAATATATTTCAGAATTGATGGAAAAACTCGAACCTACAATGTGGAATTATTTTCTACGGTTAATCCAGGGAGCTTACCAAAAAGAGGAATGGTCGCAACAGGACCTTACTGCAGCAGCCCTGGTTTACGGCACAATTCTGACCTGCTGTATCCTGATGTTTTGGCCCGAGGACTCTTTAGTGGAAATAGAGAACACATTGCAAAATTACGGCCTGTATCGTTTTTGAATCCTGGATACATGACTCCTGTAATGAATATTTTCCCGGAAAAAATTTGCCCTGGATGTTCAAAACGAAGTTTTTTTCCAATATCCTTTTTTCCCGTAAAACCAGGATAATTCTAACTTAAGCCATAGATTTCAAATTCAAATCCCAACAAGGAGGGTTGCTTATGGCATTATATCTAGTTCAGCACGGGAAAGCGGTTCCCAAGGACCAGGACCCGGATGAACCACTTTCTGATCAAGGTTCAAGTGAGGTGGAAGACATTGCCCAAAAAGCAAGCGAAAAGGGGATCCAACTAGAGCTAATAGAACACAGTCCCAAATTGCGTGCCAAGCAGACTGCGGAGATTTTTGAGAAATATGCAAATCCTGGGCAGGGGATTAGAGAAAGGGAAGGGATTAAGGCAAAAGACGATGTATCCTTGTTGGCAAATGAGATAAGCAGTGATCAAGATCTAATGTTGGTAGGCCATTTGCCGTTTATGGAAAAATTGACTTCCTATTTGCTGACCGGACAAACCGAGCAAAGGGTGGTCAAATTCCAAAACGGGGGGATTGTTGCTATGGACAAGGATAGTGATTCCGGAGCTTGGATGTTAAAAGCGACCCTATTCCCGTACCTCTAAAAAATTTTCCAAGTGCCTGGAAAATTTTTCCAGGCACTCTTCAAATTCATCTTCCTGCATGTATGGGTTTATATGCATGCACTAATTCCCGTGGCCTTCCTCTGTGGCACTGCCTATGCCCACTGCCACAGCCGCTGCTCCTGCTGCCACAACACCAGCAACGGTTGTAGTGCTTATTCCTTTTCCCACTGCCGATGCTCCCCCTTTTGCAGCAGCGGATTGAGCTGCTTCACCCTGTTTTCCCTCCTGTGTTCCCTCCTGTTTTGTGGTAGAAGTCTCCTCTTGAGGGGGCGGTGTCTTGTCTGGCTCCCGATCCGGGGAAGAAGGTCCCTGTCCGAATACCAACCCTGGCACTATAAACATCATGGAGACTATTAGTACTATGCTAATGGTATGTTTCATTTTCGATTTCTCCCAATCAATGAGCCATTGAATGTCTACTGACACTTAACCTTTAAAAACTTCTTTTTACCAACCTTCAAGATATGCTCACCTGCAGGCAGGATATAGTTCGGGTCCTGAACCTTACTTCCCTGCAGAGAAACAGCTCCCTGCTTACACAAACGCTTGGCTTCGCTCTTGGAATCCGTTATTCCGGACTGGGTTATCAGATCTCCAATAGGAAGTGGATTTTCCGGATCAACTTCTATTTCCGGCATATCTTCGGGAATTCCCTGTTCTGAAAACACTTTGTCGAACTCCAGCTTGGCCTTTTTAGCGGTCTCTGTATCGTGGAATCTGCTGGTTAGCTCGAAGGCGAGTTCCTCCTTGATCTGCTTGGGATGTAAGCTGCCTTCCTCCATGTTCTGTCTTAAGCGATTCACCTCATTCATGCTCTTATCCGAGAGCAACTCGAAATACCGGAACATCAACTCATCGGAGATTGACATCAATTTCCCGTAGATATCTGAGGCTCCCTCTTCTATCCCCACATAATTACCCAGGGACTTGCTCATCTTCTGGACACCGTCAAGTCCTTCCAAAATTGGCAATGTAATTATCACTTGCGGGTCTATCCCCTCATG
>CAJXKR010000014.1 GCA_913055815.1 uncultured Desulfohalobiaceae bacterium
ATGAGAGCGACTTATCCAGTGACAGGATTCAGGAGAAAAAGGATTGCCTGCGCAAGATGTGCCAGTATCTGACCGGGCTGCTTCACGAATTTGTCCAGGGCGACAGGGTGTTTCTGGTGGATCTGAGGCTGCGTCCCAAGGGGAAGGACGGAGAGCTGGTGCCTTCTGCGAACGGTGCCTTGAAGCACTATCAGATCTACGGCCGGGCATGGGAAAGGCAGGCCCTGCTCAAGGCAAATCCCGTGGCAGGGAACAGGAGCCTGGGCAAATCTTTCCTGCAGGAGATCCATCCGTTTGTATTCAGGCGTTTCCTGGATTTTCAGGCCCTGGACGAGATCAGGAAGATGCGCGACGATATCTTGAAGGAAGAACAGACCCTGTACAGTTCCGGGCCCATGGATATCAAACTGGGTGTGGGCGGAATAAGGGAGATCGAATTTATTGTGCAGTCTTTCCAGCTTATCTACGGGGGGCGCTACTTTGAACTGGCAAATTCCAATACATTGAAATGCCTGGATGCCTTGTTGGATATGGGCCTTGTGCCGGAAAATGCAGTGCAGGAATTGAAACAGGCATATATTTTCCTGCGGCGGGTGGAGCACTGGATACAGCTGGAACAAAACAGGCAGGCACACAAACTCCCTGAAACCGAGCAAGGATTGCAAAGGCTGGCCTGGATCCTGGGATACGCCGAAGATACCCCATCTTTCACCCGGGATTTGGAATCTTGCACAGCCAGGGTGCACGAACACTTCCTGGAGTTGTTTAAATCCGGCCAAAAACAGGGAAACGGGGAATACAAGGACTCGGAGGAAGCAGAAAATAGCCGGGACAGGGAGGAGCAGGATCAAAATATCTTTCATTCCCCGGAAATTGCGGAAAATTTTGATCCAAGTCTTATTAGGGCTGTAAGAGAGGTCCTGGAATATTGCCAGGAGCAAGGGATTATCAGGGATTTTTCCAACGGAGCGGCCAGGATGGAGAATTTTTTGTACCGGATAAAGACCAAGCCCGGATTGGCAAAGCTTTTAAACAGCTTGCCGTCCTGGCACAAGATCCTGTTGCAAGGCCTTGTTCAAAGCGAATTCATCGCCTCCCTTCTTTCTTATCAGCCCGCATTGATGGAAGGCATACCCGAGTCCGGGACTTTCAATCCTTTTGAAGACTGGAAAAAGCGCGCTGAGAAAATAATCCAGGGGGCACAGACCTTTGAGGAGATCCTGGAGTGGATCAGGCGGTTGAAGAATGAACGCATGCTGGTTTTGGCCCTCTCCGACCTTTTCGGGGGCAGTCCCTTTGCCGGAGGCCAAGCAATACGGCGGGAGGAAATAGAGAGGGAACTCAGCTTATTGGCGGATTTTATCGTGGGCCATACCTTTGTCCAGGTTTGCCGTATGCTGGGTGAAGACGAAAATGTCCCCCTGTCTGTATTTGCACTGGGTAAGCTGGGCAGCATGGAAATGAGTTACCTCTCTGACCTGGACTTGATGTTCGTTTACGAGCCCCGGGAAGACGAGCAGAAAGACCAGATCCCCAAGAATATTATCAGGTTGATCCAGCGATTCATGCGGATGCTGAGTACACCTCTGCAGGAGGGGCCGGGATATTCAGTGGATGCGAGACTCAGGCCCACAGGTAATTACGGTCCGCTCACGGTTACCAGACAGAGATGGGAGGAGTATTACGAGCAAGAGGCCGACAACTGGGAGGTCCAGGCACTGCTCAGGATAAGGAGGGTAGCGGGGGACCCGGTATTGGGGGAATACATAGAGAATGCAGCCAGTGGAATTTGCTTTGTTTCCAGGGACCCTTCCGTGGTTTGGCCGGAGATATGCGATATGAGAAGACGCATCCTGGAAGAGAGAAGCACGGACAAACAGGGAGAGTTCGATCTGAAAACCGGTTCCGGGGGAATTATCGAATTGGAGTTCCTGGTGCAGGGGATGCAGCTTGTGATCGGACACGGTTGTTCCGGTATTCGCCAGGGAAAAGTTCAGGATGGTCTGCCGCTTGCGCTTGCCGGGATGGATGATCTTGTTCCCGGCACCGAATTCTCGGGTAAGGAAAAAGTGGAGTTGATAACCTGGATATTCGGGATATATCGAATGCTGGAGCATCATTTGCAACTTTTGTCCAACTCCGGTTCAGCCCGGGTCACCGAGTTTGGATTGCAAAATTTGTTGCAAAACCGTGCTGCTTCCTGTGGCGAAGGCAGCCTCCCCGCGGGTTTGGAAACCTGGTCTGATCTGCAAAGGATGCGCAGGCAGGTAAGCAGTCTGTGGCAAGGTTTATGCAGTAATTATGCTTAGATAGTGCTTGGACGAAAACTCACCCATCTACTTCGTCGCTTCAAAATTTTGAAATCCTCATGTATTAATATACACTGCGGTTTCAAAATTTTTCTCTCCTCGTATTTGGGCAAGTTTACGTCCAATCACTGTTCTCGGTCAGGCACTACTTACTTAGTTTTCATCCGGAAATTGCCAAATTGAAGTTTGACTTTGTCAATCTTCAAAATTATTCGTCGACGTATTAAGATACGCCTCCTCATAATTTCTTGATTTCCTTGTCAAACGCAAAAAAAATCTAATTTCCGAATTTACAACTTGCTATTTTTGTATCCTGAAATTAAGAATTTCCGGATGGGAACTACTTAGACCACTGCGCTTAGTAGTTGATCGGAAGAACTACTCCCGGGTGCTTGGGAAGGCTGGATTTGGGAGTTGTTTTGATAGGCGCTTATGCCGGATTGATGCACTTGATCCGCAAGGGTCATTTTGTTTGTACCTGCGGGTTTCATATCCTGGGAATTGGAAACAGGGGAGCTGTTTCGAGAAGGTCTGTTATTGATAAAATCCTGGGTGCTTTGAGCAGATATGACCTGTTGCATATCTTTTTGCTGCTTGTCCATCTTCTCCTGCCTGGCTTCCATCTCCATTTGCCTGGCCTTGGCTGCGACTTGCCTGTCCTGTCCCGATGGTTCTGCAGGTGCCAGGGCGGCACGCCTAACCAGTTGGGCCTTCCTGATGGTGGCCTCCGGATCTCCGGGGACCTTGGAAGCATCTATACTCACTTCCCCGCCCACTGCATATAGTTCTCCGTCCGGACCACGCTTATATTCGAAATTGGCCCCTCCGACAACGTGTTTGCCTCCTGCAGCAATATGGGCCTGTTCGTGGCTTTTTACCTTCTGCTCCCTTTGCTGAAGCTGGCGTAATTCCTCCCTTTCGTCCTTGCTAAGTTGCTCGTTGGCCTTTTTGTTAGCTACCTTGGACTTGACATCTGCAGGGGCTTTTTCCGAATTCTTGGCATTGGGTTCGGACTTGGATGCGGATGCCTTGTTGGATTGGCCCGAGGAGCGGGAAATATTGTTCTGGTTACCGGAATTGTCCTTGTTGATCTTGGCGCTTGCATTGGGGTTGTTTTTGGACGAGGCATTATCCTGCACCGGCTTGGGCATGGATTGCCCTTTCTTTGCTGCCCCGGTTTTGCCATATTGGGCAGATGCTATAATGGAATTTACGGAATCTATATTCATAACCAATACAAGCTTATTTAGTGCTTGGAGTAAAACTCCACAAGCATCCAGATCAAAGCTTTAAGCCTTTGAAATCTTCATGTATTATATACACGGTTTCAAAATCGCTCGCACCTTGTATCTGGATGTATACGTCCAATCACGGTTTTCAGTTATACACTTTTTGGATTTTATCTAAATTAGTTTTAATATAACCGTTTTTACCCAATTTGTAAACCCTGTATTTATGTTTTTTTGTTCTGGAATTCAATTTGCTGTTTGTATTTGAATTTTTTCTTGTTTAAGCAAAAATAAAATCAAAAGGTTGAAAAGTAGTAAAACTTCAAGTCTCTAAATTATTAGGTATTGGTATTTTTTCAAACAAAAACCCAGATTGAAATCTAACAAGCTGATAGAAAAGAATGTTTTGTTAAGCACAAAATAGCCTTGCCCTGTATTTACAAATTTTGCCAAAAAAAAAGACCGGTCAGGGACCGGTCTTTTTTAGCTTTCCAGGGGGTGGGGGAATTACATCATTCCGCCCATTCCTCCCATTCCGCCCATATCAGGGGCGCCTGCGCCGCCGCCCGAGTCTTTTTCCTCGGGTTTTTCCGCAATTGCGGCTTCGGTGGTCAACAGGAGGGAGGCTATAGAAGATGCGTTTTGAAGCGCAATTCTAGTAACCTTCTTGGGATCTATTACTCCGGCCTTGACCAGGTCTTCGTAATCACCAGTGGCTGCGTTGAATCCGTAGCCTTCTTTTTCCCCGATTACTTTCTCCGCTATGATGGAGCCTTCAAATCCTGCGTTTTCGCAGATTTGCCGCAGCGGCTCCTTGAGTGCCTTGCGTACTATTGCCACTCCGGCAGCCTCGTCCTCGTCAGCGGATTTTACGTTTTCCAGGCTGTTCAGGCAACGTGCCAGTGCGACACCGCCGCCTGGAACTATGCCTTCCTCTACCGCTGCCCTGGTAGAGTTCAAGGCGTCTTCCACTCTGGCCTTCTTTTCCTTCATTTCGGATTCAGTGGTTGCGCCCACGTTGATAACCGCAACGCCGCCGACCAGTTTGGCCAGCCTTTCCTGCAGTTTTTCCTTGTCGTAGTCTGAAGTGGTCTCGTCTATCTCGGTCCTCAACTGTTTTACCCTGGCTTTTATGTCCTCGGTATTACCGTTGCCGTCAACAATAGTGGTGTTATCCTTGTCTATTGTGATGCGCTTGGCACTGCCCAATTCGTTCAGGGTCGCATTCTCCAGTTTGGTTCCCACGTCCTCAGTGATCATCTCACCGCCGGTCAAAACTGCTATATCCTGGAGCATGGCCTTTCTTCTCTCGCCGAATCCGGGTGCCTTGACACCGCAAACCTGCAGGGTTCCTCTCAGTTTGTTAACTACCAGTGTGGCCAGGGCTTCGCTTTCAATGTCCTCTGCTATGATCAACAGGGGTTTGCCCTGCTTGGAGACTTGCTCCAGAACCGGCAGCAGGTCTTTCATTGTGGAAATCTTTTTCTCGTGGATCAAGATATAGGCGTCATCCAGTTCCACGGTCATCTTTTCCTGATTGGTTACAAAATAGGGGGAAAGGTAACCGCGGTCGAACTGCATTCCTTCCACTACGTCCAGGGTGTTTTCCAGGCCCTTGGCTTCCTCTACAGTGATTACGCCTTCCTTGCCCACCTTGTTCATGGCGTCGGCAATCAGGTTTCCAATGCTGGGATCGTTGTTTGCGGAAATGGTCCCCACTTGGGCTATTTCCTTTTCTTCCCTGGTGGAATGGCTGATATTGGCGAGTTCATCCACTACGGTCTGTACTGCATTATCAATCCCTTTCTTGATGGACATGGGATTCCTTTCCGCTGCCACGAGCTTCAATCCTTCACCGAATATGTACTGGGCCAAAAGTGTGGCCGTGGTAGTACCGTCACCAGCAATGTCGCTGGTCTTGCTGGCTACTTCGTTAACCATCTGCGCGCCCATGTTTTCGAATTTGTCTTCGAATTCTATCTCTTTGGCCACGGTTACTCCGTCCTTGGTGATAGTCGGAGAACCAAAGGACTTGTCTATTACTACGTTTCTGCCCTTGGGACCAAGGGTGACCTTCACGGCTTTGGCCAGGGCGTCCACCCCTGCCTTTAGGGACTTTCTTGCTTCTTCACTATAAAGAATATCTTTTGCAGGCATTGTTAACCTCCTTTGGGGTAAAAATTTTGCCGTAATAATGCATCAGCCTCATTCTTAGCCAGCTATTTCCTTCACAGAAATTTTCTGGAGTTGGGGTAGCTGCTAAAATGCAGGCTATGACTGTTTAATCTTCAACAATAGCCAAAATGTCGTCTTCACGCATCACCAAGTGTTCCTCACCGTCGATCTTGATCTCGGTGCCGGCATACTTGTTGAACATGACCTTGTCGCCCTTGTTTACCGACATTTCCATACGTTTGCCGTCATCTGCCAGTTTTCCTGCTCCAACCGCTTTAACCTCTCCCTGCATGGGTTTTTCCTTGGCAGTCTCGGGTATAATTATTCCGCCCTGAGTGGTTTCTTCTTCTTCCAGGCGTTTAACTACTACGCGGTCATTTAGGGGTTTTAAGTTCATAAGGCATTCCTCCATATGTTTTTGTTTGAATTATTCTTGATACATACCTTAACCGGAACTTATGTGCTTGCTAGCACATAATGAAGAGGAGTGCTAGAGACGGGAATAGTTATGAATCATTTCCCGAATTGAAAACACATTAATTAGTGCTTGGACGAAAATTCACCCATCTAGATCAAAGCTGCAAATTTTTAGATCCTCATGTATTAATATACACTGCGGTTTCAAAAATTTATGCCCTTTATATATGGGCAAGTTTACGTCCAATCGCAGTTTTCAGTCAGGCACTTAATATACATCCAAAGCTATAAAATCATAACTGCACTTAGTGAAATTAAGTATTTATCAGGATTAGTCAAGAAAATTTTTGAAAAAAAATTTTCAAGGTTGAGTCCGAAAGTCGTAAATGTCCGGGAAATGGGGTGTTTGCAGTTTGCGGATGTCTACTGAACCTGGATCCCGGGATGAGCATGAGTTGCAAAACCGAGCACGGAGAGTCAAGTTAGCGATTTCTTGCTTGGTTATTATAGTAATTGTCAATATCAAAAGAAATTGGTATAGGTTATTTGTTCGGTGTTGGGAGCAATCGGATTTTGAATACAATCTCGGGAGAGTTGATATGCAGAACTTATGCAGGATCGGTTTCGCAGGGACTGATGCCAGGACCCTGCTCAGTGCGATAGTGGTATCTACTGCCAAAAGTGAGATACACCCGGATAGTTATAAAGGGGTTGTGGTACGTGGGACTTCCTCTATGCCCGCTTTTTCGGGTGAAGATATAATGAATTGGCCAGTGGAGTTTTTGGATGTGGAGGAAAATACCGCGGAATCTTATGCCCGGTCTCTGATTCAAGGGTTTGAATCCGGAAATCTGGATTATGTACTACCCATGCCAGAGGCGCTTTTGTTCGGCGGGCTTGTGGATGAACTGCTAGAAAAGGGTTATGGGGACAGGATTGCGGGATTGACCGCTAGTTCCTCTTTTGTGGAGGCAGACAAGATAGAGTGCAAGCGGTTGTGTGAACAAGCCCGGGTACCGGTTGCCGATGCCTGGACCGAGGTGGACGCCGGGTCCTACCAGGAAGTTTGCCGCGTATGCCTGGAATACATTCACTCCTACGGAGGTGCGGTACTCAAGTACCCGTATAGTGCGGGAGGCAAGGGGGCCAGGGTGATTTCCAATACCTGGGAAATCAGGGAAGTCTACGACACTCTGCTCAAGGACTATAAAAAGGATTACAAGAAGTATTTCAAGAACAACAAATGGCCGCTATTGATTGAATCCCGTATGTCGGGAGTGGAAATCAGTTTTACCATATTTGTGGATAGAGAGGGGAATTATCAGGTCCTGCCCACCAGCTTGGACTACCCGGAAAGGTTTTCTGGCCAAGCGAGCCAAGATAATCCCATTACCGGCGGTATGGGGAGTATCTCCCCGCATCCCTTTGAGAGTCAAAAATTGTTGGATTTGGTCTCGGAAAGATTTGCCGATCCCTTTGTTGAGATTATGAAACAGAAGGGGATGCTCAGGCCCTGTGTTTTGTACCCCGGCTGCTTCGTATCCTTTTCCTTGAACCAAGAAGGTGAGATGGAGCCTTCCGGGATCCGGGTGTGCGAAATAAATATTCGTCCGGGTGAACCGGAGTTCCAGGCTGTAGCCAGGAGGATCTGCAATCTGGGTCCCTTGGTGCAGGCAATGTTCAGCGGGGATTTGGATAAAGTGACACCGGAGGTGAGAGAGAATCAATTGTCACTTTGCTTTGGACTTGTTGTAGGTCCCGGAGGTCCGGACAATCAAAAGGGCTATCCCTGGAGCGTTACTAAATACGAACCGGTGCAGATCGACTTTGCCTATATGCAAAAGAAAAATATCCAGGTAATACCTTCAGGTATGGGATATTCCCGGGATTTTGGTTTTTATTCCGACGGCAGCAGGGTTGCGTACTGCAATGTGAACGGTACCCTGGGAGAGGGACAATCAAGGGGAGATGTGGCGGAAAAGTTGCGAAACAGGGTGATGGCTGCCATCGGTGGAAACAAGATCAAGGTCTTACCCAGGGAGAATCCGGAGGAAAACAGATTGGCCCTGCGGGAGGATATAGGCCTGCACTACCGATTGGCTGAAAAATTAATGCAAACTGAGTAAGATGCGCCTGCAAAAAGTCTTTTGCAGGCAGTTTTAGAGTTTTAGGGTTTTCTCGCTACTTCGTAGTCGAGATTGCCAAAGTTTTAAGAAAAATCAAAGAGTTATAACTAGTGTATTGCAAAAGTTAATAACTAAAGCTACTTTTTGCAGTAGCATCGAGTAAGTTGTTTGATTAACTTTTAGAGGCTTTGATGGACAAAAAATCCGTTTCCTACAATTCCGGACACTCCAGCCACCAAACTATGAGTGGATCCCAGTTTCAGAGGTTTAGCCGGTTTATTCAGTCCCATCTGGGTATCAGGATGCCGGGTGCCAAGAAGACAATGCTGGAATCGCGCTTGAACAAGAGATTGAGGGCGCTGGGCATAAACGGTTTCAAGGATTACGAAAAGTATTTGTTCAGCGAAAAGGGACAGGAAAAAGAGATCCCTCAGTTAATAGATGTAGTAACAACTAATACCACCTACTTTTTCCGGGAAGGTCAACATTTTGATTTGCTCTCGGAAGTTGTCTTGCCGGAATGGTGGGAGCAACACTCCGGCGAGGACCGGAATTTCCATATTTGGAGCGCTGGTTGTTCAACCGGTGAAGAGCCCTATACCCTGGCAATAGTGTTGAATGAATTTGCTGAGAAACACCCTGGATTCAAGTTTTCGGTCCTGGGTACGGATATTTCCAATGAGGTGGTGCAAACAGCCCAAAGGGCGGTTTATCCAGAGGAGAAGGTGGAGGAGTTTTCAGACAGGATCAAGAGGAAATACTTGATGAGAAGCAAGGACAAGAATGTGAACAAGGTCAGGGTGGTGCCGGAAATGCGCAAACAGGTCCAATTCCGGGTGCTCAATTTTCTGGATGACTTTGAAATAAAAAAGAGTATGGATGCAATATTCTGCAGAAATGTGATTATTTATTTCGAAAAGGCCATTCAGGAACATTTGATTCAAAAATTATACAGGCATTTGAATCCGGGAGGATTTTTGTTTATCGGCCATTCCGAGACCTTGGCGGGCTTGGACGTGCCTTTGAGACTGGAAAAGCCCACGGTGTACAAGAAATTGACTTGAAGAGCAAAAAGGTTGTTGAGGTTTCAGGAAAAATTTGTTCCTATGGGTGACAAAATGCCGTGACAACTGGTTGGGAACATTGTTTGCATGGGGACATGGCCCTTGTAAACAGTTTATTCATGTGTTGACAGGTTTTGATTTTGTCTTTAAAACTGTATGAAATACATACAGAAAAAATTGAATTTGTAAAGGAGTACTTATTATGTTCACAAGACTAAGTCCAGTCAAGAGTTTGTCTTTGTTTGTCCTAACCGGTGCCCTGTGTTTGGGATTGGCCGGAACAGGACTGGCACAGGACGAAGGTAAGCAAAAGCAGTCCAGTCAGGCGCAAGAGGAAAAAAAGAGTGGCCCCAGCATGGGCACCATGGGCAGCAAAGATGCACAAAAGCTGCAAAAGATGCAGCAAAAGATGCAGCGTTTGCAGAAAAAGCTGGGTAATATCAGAAAACAGGCATTGAAAGAGAATGAGGATCTGAAAAAGAAGGAAGAAGACTTGAAGGCACTCGTCGAGAAAAAGATGGACGAGAATATGGCTGATAAGGAAGTGGACAAAGATAGAATGGATGAGATAAGGAACAAGATCCGTGATAATAAAAATATGAGTCAGACCAAGAAGAGAGAGTTGATAAAAGAATATCAAAAGAATGCCAGGGTTTATCAACAGGCCCAAAAGAAGACCTTTCAAGACAGTGAAGTGCAGAAGAAAAGGGAAGAGTTCAAGGAAAAGCTTACTGCTGCAATGAACGAAGTAAATCCCGAGGCGGACAAGATTTTGGATAAATTGGAAAATATCAATAAAAAAATGCGCATGATGCAAAGACAAAAGATGCAGCAAAGAAGGCAGCAAAAGAAGCAGCAACAAAAGGGAATGCAAGTAAAGTAATAGCTGGAGCTTGCAAGAAAATTCAACCAGTTACATCAAAGCTTCAAGCCTTTTAAATCCTGATGTGTTAATATACACTGCGGTTTCAAAAAACTCTTGCTCCCCGTAACTGGGCAAGGTTATGTCAGGCAGGGGCTATAATAATCCCAAGCGGAACAAGAAAAGCCGCACTTGATAAATCTCAAGTTGCGGCTTTTCTGTGTGAAAAATACTTCCCTACTTGCTAAGGTTCTTGAACAAATCGATCGGGATGGGGATAAGGGTGCTGGTTGAGCTTTCGTAGGTCATTTCCCGCATGGTTTGCAGGTAGCGCAGTTGAAGGGCCTCGGGATTTTGATGAATGATTTGGGCTGCCTCAGATAGCTTGTTGGCTGCCTGGTATTCCCCTTCCGCATTTATCACCTTGGAACGCCTGTCTCTCTCGGCTTCAGCCTGTCTGGCCATTGCCCGCTGCATCTCCTGTGGCAGATCTATGTACTTCACTTCCACATTGGTTACTTTAATGCCCCAAGGATCGGTATGTTCATCCAGTATGGACTGGATTTGGTCGTTTATCTTCGCCCTGTTGGTCAGTAGTTCGTCCAGTTCTATAGCACCGCAGACACTCCGCAGGGTGGTTTGAGCGAGTTGGGAGGTGGCGAACATGTAGTCCTCAACTTCAATAATTGCTTTCACCGGCTCGATTACCCGTAAGTAGATTACAGCGTTTACCTTCACACTCACGTTGTCCCTGGTTATAACGTCTTGAGTCGGCACATCCTGGGCCAGAATCCGTAAAGACACCTTGACCATCTTGTCTATTACCGGGATAAGCAGTATAAGCCCCGGTCCCTTGGATTGCAGTACACGTCCCAGCCGGAAGATTACTCCCTTTTCGTATTCGTTCAGGATCCTGATTGCAGATGCCAAAAACAATACCACTAGTACAATAATAATTAAATAGGGTGCCATTTCGATTCCTCCTTTGTGATTCGCCTGCAAAAAGTTTTTTTGCAGCCGGTTTTAGTGTATTGGAATTTTCTCGACTACTAAGTAGCGAGAAAGATATTTTTGGGATAACGATCTTTCAACTCTTATTCTAAACACGTAACCACATAATCACATTTATGAGGCCAGGGTTAAAAGTTGTCCTCGTCCTGGGATATGGGCTCTACTGTTAAGTTCAAGCCCTTGATATCGGTTACTTCTACATTAGTGCCCGGGGAAAGCTGTTGTGAAGAGCGGACATTCCAAATCTCTCCCCTTATTTTTGCTTTCCCGCGATCTTCCCGCCAATCGATTATGGTTCCCCGCAGTCCCAACATGCCCTGGGCTCCGGTGCTTTGGGGCTTGATCTGGGCCTTGGTCACCAGGTAGGTTCCGAGGGCGATAACCAGGGCAACTGCCAGTACCGCCGGCACTATGCTCTGCAATGACAGCTGCATAAGGCCGTATTCGAAGCGGAACAGGATTATGGAACCCATGAACAGGCCAAAGATTCCCCCCAGGGCCAAAAGTCCGAAGCTGGTGATTGCGAGTTCCAGTAAAAATAGTATGAGGCTTAGTGCTATCAGCAGCAGGCCGGCGACATTAGTTGGAAGAATGGACATGGCATAGAGTCCCAGCAGAAGACAGAGTCCCCCGAATGCTCCAGGAAAAATGGACCCGGGATTGCTTAGCTCGAAGAAAAGACCGGCTAATCCGCCCAACAGCAAAAAATATGCGATTTGGGGATGCAAAAGCCAGGAAAGGAAACTGTGCCTTAACCCCGGTTCAAATTTTTCTATTTGGATAGATTCACCGGAGAATTGAATCTTTTTGCCTTGCCATTTTACGCCCCCGGAAGCCAGCTTGGACATAAGATCTCTTGGAGAATCCGCCAGCAGGTCTATTACATTTTGTTTTGCAGCTTCTGATGCGGTTATATTCGCGGCTTCCTCCACAGCCTTTTCGTACCAGTCCACATTCCTGTCTTTGGACTCTGCCAATCCCCGAATAAGTCCTAAAAAGTCGTTTTTTATCTTTTTGGACATGGTTTCGGACATCTTTTTGTCTCCCATTTTTACTGGAGAAGCCGAGCCTATATTGGTTTGCGGGCTCATGGAGGCAATAGTGGAGGATGCAACCAGGAAGACTCCGGCAGAAGCAGCCCTTGCTCCTTTGGGGCCCACCCAACTGATAACAGGGATTTTGGCATTGAGGACGGATTTGACCATGTTTCGCATGGACTTGCCCAATCCCCCGGGCGTGTCGATTCCCAGCAGCAAGAAGGTAAAGCCTTGTGTTTCCGCTTTTTGTATCGCCCTGTTCAGTAAGTCCTTCTCAGCAGGGCTGATGTTGCCATCTATTCTGAGGTACAGGGCCGAAGCCTCCTTTTGCTCCGTGGTTTCAGCATTGAGAGGATTGTTTTGCAGACAGGTGACCATGAAAAATGATACCAATATACCAATAAGGATCTTATTTTTTTTCATTGTTTATAACCCCTGTTTAAAAGATGCGCCTAATTGCTTACAGTGTTTCCGGTTCAGGATTACAAGTCTTTGTAGCCTTGCAATTGTTTTGAGCAATTAACTCTTGACTTTCCAACTTGACAGTCAAGGCTTTTAATATAACAGCCTGAAATAAAGGATTTTATATTTATCCAAAATCTCTTTGACCCCTTGTAACATTATATCCTGTTTTGACTTGAAACCTTCGAACTCTTTACTCTCAATAAATTGTGAAAAAAACAATAAATTTAGTCAACTTGTTTTTAGGTTACATCTATTGTGGGGAATTTTCTGTTTTTTATTTCTTGCTATAGAGATGTCAAACTGATAGGTTGCTTACGTTGTTTAATGCTACTGTATTAGAGTGAGCATACTTTGATGCGCTTTTTCATGAGTGAAGAGGAAAAGTTGTATCTAATCAAATCTGAGAGGAGAGTGTATGAGAAACAGAAGTTGGAAATTGATTTTTCCCGCGGGAGTATTGATTTTTTTTATGTTTGCCGCTCCAGTGGAGGCAAAAAAGTTCCAGGAGTTGGAGATACCGGATAATATCACTGTTGAACAGACAGAATTGTTTTTGCAGGGTGTAGGAATGCGCGTAAAGTACAATATCATTGATGTCTATGCGGGTGCACTGTATTTGCAAGGTGCTTCCAATCCGTATGAGTCAAGGAGGACAGCTAAAGATATACTGAATTCAGATGAAGCAATTGCGATAAGGATGTATATAGAAACCGGAATGTTAACCCAAAAAAAGTTGGTAACCGCGTTGGAAGGCGGGTTGAAAAAATCTACCCAGGGTAATGCAGAGCAGTTTGAAGACGAGACTGAGAAACTTATATCCCAGGGGCTTGAACAAAAGGAAGAGGTTGAAAAGTCAGATGTGGTGGATTTTGTTTATATACCAGAGAAGGGTTTGCAGCTTATCATCAATTCCGAGCATGTTACCACTGTAAAATGTGGGGTGGATTTCAAGAAGGCTTTTTTCGGTATCTGGCTTTCTGAAAATCCGATCCAGAAAAACCTGAAGGAAGCAATGCTGGGGAATTGAATCTAATCCGATTTTAGATACCACTCCAATAGTAACACTATAGATTAGACCCCCTTCATACAGCGGTTAAATTCAATATGGCGTATATGCAGGCAATTGTTTTCCACCACACTGGGTATAGATTGCAAAAAAGGCCCATTCCTGAGACCGGAAAGGACGAGGTCCTGGTAAGGACCCTGATGGCAGGCATATGCACAACCGACCTGGAGTTGTTCAGGGGGATGTACGACTTTTCCGGAGTCCCGGGGCACGAATTCGTGGGCAGGGTAGAACAGGATTCAAAAGGGGATCTGATTGGCAAACGGGTGGTCGCTGATATAAATTGCGGATGCGGAAGGTGTAATTATTGCGTGTTGGGTGAATCCAGGCACTGTCTTGAGCGCAGCGTGATAGGTATAAGATCCAGGCAAGGAGCGTTTGCCGAGTATATCAGCGTGCCCAGGGAAAATTTGTATGTTGTTACGGACAACCTGGATAATATGGAGGCGGTTTTTGCGGAGCCTCTAGCCGCGGCTTTGCAGATCCCGGAACAATTACATATAAAGAGTCAAAGCGAGATTGCGGTATTGGGGGACGGGAAGCTGGGCCTGTTGATTTCCTTTGCCTTGAGCCTGTACTCCCAGGGAGTCCTCTTAAGGGGACACCATCGGGATAACCTGGATATTGCTTCAAGAAATGGACTGCAGGTACAAAACACTGCCGCAGAGAGGGACTACAAGGATACAAATCCAGATAGCAACAGATTCGATTTGGTAGTGGATGCTACCGGTAGTCCCAGTGGACTGCAAGAGGCAATGGATCTGACAAAACCGCAAGGAACCGTGGTTTTAAAAACCACCTCATCCGGGAAGCCCTGTTTGGATACTGCCACAATCGCGGTCAAGGAGCTAATCATACAAGGTTCCAGATGCGGGGATATTGGCTGGGCTCTTCATAATCTGAGTAACGGCAGGATAAGCGTAAATCCCTTGCTAGAAGCAGTGTACCCTTTTTCCGAGTTTGAACAGGCAATGCAGCATGCGTCTGGCAAGGGTGCAAAAAAGGTCTTGCTGGATTTTTCCATAAGATAGTTGCATCAACTCCCACAGCAGGTCTCACGCTAATTTTATTCTCAATACAATATTCTTTGTTATCAGTAAGTTATCTTTTTGCTCCAGTTTTGCTTTGAAAATAAATAACTCTTTAAACGCTTAATGTTTGAATTCTTGTTAACTCTTTGATTTTATTTCTTGATCCAGTTGGTCAAGATTGCCCGAATTTCGATATTTGAATTTTATTCCTATAACAAGAAAAAATTCAAATACAAACAGCACATTGAATTCTAGAACAAAAAAGCCGTGCAGCAGGTCTATAAAAAAAACTTGACACTTCAAGTATTTATTGTTCATATTAAATCTTTGGCTTAGGTAGCGATACGGCAAAACTCATGGAGGTGGGTATGAACAGAAAGATATCTGTTATCGCAAAACTTACAGTCTTGGTAGCAATGCTGGCATTGTTGGCTGGCTGTGCAAAATCAGTTCAACCTGTAACCGGTCAGCTTAAATCCGATGTTACTGCTTCTTATCCGATTTCGAATCCGGATGTTGACAATGCCAAAACCGGAAAAGCCACATGTAAATCCATCCTGGGTTGGATTGCAAGTGGTGATTGCAGTATAACCGCTGCTGCGGAAAAGGCTGGAATTGAAAAAGTTAGGCGCGTGGATTATGAAAGTTCAAGTACTTTAGGAATTATCGCTAAACACACTGTGATTGTTCACGGGGAATAAGATTTACTTTTTATAACTTGCCGTATCGCTACAACTTAGATGTTGATTCATGTTGTTTTGTTCGTGTTCCAGGAGCCATTCCTTCCTCCACAATCCGCTGCTGAAACCACCCAACCTGCCGTGGCTGCCAATAATCCGGTGACAGGGAATTATTATGGGAAGGGGATTTGCACTTACTGCGTTTCCCACTGCCCTGCATGCATTCGGACTATTTGCCGCTCTGGCAATATCTTTATACGTTGCCCTGCCAGCGTATTTTATTTCCGCCACCCTATCCCAGACTTGCTTTTGAAATTCCGTCCCCTCGGTTTCGTAAGGCAGGGAAAAATTCTGTCTTGCCTTGTTAAAGTATTCCAGTAATTGGCGAATAGACTCGTTTAGTAATTTTGTCTCCTGTATATGATGGCCGGGAATGGAATCCAGGAAACGAATCGAGGTGATTTTTTCAGAGGTGGCTTCTATCTTGATGATACCCAGCGGAGAATGAAAATATGTCGAGTGTTTATGCATGAAAATAGTTGAAAAATGTGTTTACGTGATTACGTGGTTATGTGTTTAGGTGTTTACATAAGAATAAGAAGCCCCAATCAATTTTGCAATCATTATCAGTATCTTGATAGTTAAAGATTCTTGTGTGACCCTCAGAAATTACGAGTATTATATTGCCTTTGGATGAACTTGACCCTTTGTAATATAATATATTGTTTTGACTTCAAAACTTCGGGCAATCTTGTCCGAAGGCACAAGAACATCGAACATAAAACTTCGAACTCTTTAGTCAGTCCTTTTGCAGTAAAAGTGCGGTTACATCGTCCCTGAACTGTTTGTTCGGGGTTAAGGTCTCCAAAAAGTGGAGTAGATTATCCAGAAAGGACCTGGAGTTTAAGAAGATGTTCTTTGCATATTCCAAAAAGTCGTCCTGATCCATGAATTCACCTGTAGAGAGTTTCCATTCGTAGATTCCGTCAGTATAAATAAACAGTTTCCAGGGAGGGGAAAGATTTATAGAGGTGGACAAAGTGTTCATTTCCTCCTTAACTCCCAGCACATGAGTGGTTGGTTCCAATGCCAGGATGTTTGATTCCCTGGTCTTGATCAGTGCGGGACAATGTCCTGCATTGATATATTCCATGTTTTGGGTGGAGAGGTCCAAATCCGCGATAAAAAGCGTTACGAAGTCGAAGTCCAGGCCCACAATCTCGGTAAGATATTCGTTCATATCGTTTACAAGCGAGGAAATATCCAGATAGTTCTTTTGGGTCATCCTGATCATGGAGCGGATTACCCCCATTAAGAATGCTGCCCTGGCCCCGTGTCCGGATACGTCCGCCACTGCTGTTCTGACCAGGGAATCCCCTATGGCGAAATAGTCAAAAAAGTCCCCGCTTGCACGGCCTGAAGGTTTAAAATAGCTTTGAACATCTATATCCATTTGATCCAGTTTTTTCCTGGGCAACAGCCTGGACTGGATCTCCCCGAGCATCTCGATTTCTTTCTCGATCTCGGAAAACGCCTGTTGCAATTGTTTTTGCAGCTTGATCTGTCTTTCTGCCACTCCCACTCTGGCCAGCAGTTCCTCGGAATTATACGGCTTTATTAAATAGTCATTGGCCCCTTTGTTCAGGGCTTCCTTTTTCAGTTTAAACGAAGTCTCACCGGTTACTACCAAGAGATAGACATTTTGGTCCTGGAAATCGTTTCGAAGGTACTCTATAACTTCCAATCCCCCGATTGAAGGCATATGCAAGTCCAAAATTATAACGTCGGGATCGAACTCCTTGTATTTTTGCAGGGCTTCCTCCCCGTCGCCCGCGAATGAGATAGTGTACTTTTCTTCCAGGATGTCTGTTAGTATTTCGCGTACAATGTTGGAGTCATCTGCCAGCAATATTTTGATTGACTGCTCATTGGATTTATTCATCTGTATCTACCTTTGGAGAATTATTGTCAGATTCATAATACGTGCAAAGCAACAAGCTTGTCAATTGTTAACCGGAGCGAATATCACTGCTTCCAGGATACATATAAAATTTTGATCCTTGATTTGAATGAACTTGAGTGTCATACCCAAAATATGATAATATACAGAGTGTAGATATAATAATCCTTGAACTGTTAACGGTTACAGTACGGGATTGATTTGACAGGAAAAAGTTTTAGGGTTTTAGGGTGTTAATGTTTTAGGTGTAAGAAAAAGAATTTTTCTCGCCCCGCCCTGTAAATGCAGGGAGGGGCGAGATTGCCCATGCTTCGCTGTCCAGGCCTCTTAAGAGGGCTGGATGGTAGTTAACAAGGAGAACTTATGAAGGAAAAAGACGAATCCAAGGAAAATAAATCCAGCCAAAGCAGGGTGGAGAGATTGATCGAGCTGTTCAAGTCCCTGGAGGGCAGGCAAAACGTGTTTAGAAACAGGACAAAGAAAGGCATACCTGAAGGATTTGGATGGAGGGAATCAGAAGAGGAATATCAGAAAACTCAACAGGAATGGC
Organism: uncultured Desulfohalobiaceae bacterium; assembly: GCA_913055815.1. Classification (GTDB taxonomy): domain Bacteria; phylum Desulfobacterota; class Desulfovibrionia; order Desulfovibrionales; family Desulfothermaceae; genus CAJXKR01. The sequence continues at coordinate 17,983 of CAJXKR010000014.1, forward strand.
TGAGGCAGGTAGAGGAAAAAAACTCCGGTATCCCGGATCAAAACAAAAAAAGCTAGTCTCCCCGGGATTTCAATAATTGCTCCAGTTCTTGTTTGATCCCGTCTTTATCCAATTTCACCGTGTTCAACAGCTTTGACCTGGAACCGTGCTGGATAAACTTGTCAGGTAACCCCATTCTTTTAAACTTGGTATTCGATCCCATGATCTCCATGTCAAACAAAAATTCGGTTATCGCACTGCTAAATCCGCCGATAACAGAGTTTTCCTCTATAATAAGGATCTTGCCGAAGCTTGGTATTAATTGCAATAGCTGTTCTTCCGGAAGCGGCTTGATGAACCTGGCATTGAACAGGCAGATGCTGGATCCATCCCTTGCTTGCAGATCATTTGCCGCTTCCAGGGCAGGAGATACAGTACTGCCCAGTGTTATTACCAGCAATTCATTCCCTGATTTCAGGATCTCCCCTTTTCCAAGGGATAAGGTCTCGCCTTTGGACTGCATCTGCTTGCCGGGTCCGCTTCCCTTGGGGTATCTGATTGCACAGGGACCTGAATGTTCAACTCCCAGGGAAAGCATGGATTGCAACTCCAGTTCGTCCTTGGGAGCCATCAGGACCAGGTTGGGAATATGCCGCAGGTAGCTGATATCAAATGCCCCGTGGTGAGTGGGGCCGTCTTCCCCTACCAGTCCGGCCCTGTCCAGGCAAAAAGTTACAGGCAGGTTCTGCAGGCAGACGTCGTGGACTATCTGGTCGTAGGAACGCTGCATGAAAGTGGAATATATGGATACCACCGGCCTGTAACCCTGGCTGGCCAGCCCGGCGGCAAAAGTGACTGCATGTTGTTCGCATATTCCCACATCGAAAAATCTGTCCGGGTATTTTTCCTTGAAGCATGCCAGGCCTGTACCTTCCGGCATTGCTGCGGTTATGGCCACTATTTTGCTGTTATGTTCCGCCAGGCTGCACATGGTGTTGCCGAATACCGAATTGTAAGCCTCACCTGTCGCGGCCTTGTTGGAGGTGGGTTTGCCGGTCTCTGGCTCGAAACACCCTACACCGTGAAAGTGCGTGGGATGCTTCTCCGCAGGGGGAAAACCCTTTCCCTTGGTAGTGCCGGTGTGTATAAGGATGGGTCCTTCCAGGGACTGCACCTGTTTCATTACGTCAATCAAACTTTTCAGGTTGTGTCCGTTAATAGGGCCCAAGTAATTGAATTTGAAAGCCTCGAAAAGCATTCCCGGGGTAAAGAAGCTTTTTAAGGAGTCTTCGCTGCGCCGAGCATAGTTCACCAATTCCTCGCCAATGCGCGGCACCTGTCTCAGCCTTCTTTTCAGGTCCTCCTTGAAGCGCACGAATCTTTGATCGTACAGTTTCCTGCTGAAAAACGAGGACAGGGCACCCACATTGTTGGAAATGGACATCTCATTATCGTTTAATATCACCACCAGGTTCCTGTCCTGGTCACCCGCCTGGTTCAGGCCCTCGAAGGCCAAGCCCGCGGTCATGGAACCGTCCCCGATAATCGAGAGCACGTAGTTGTCCTCTGCAGCCAGGTCCCTGGCAACTGCCATTCCCAGTCCGGCGGATATGGAGGTGCTGGAATGGCCTACTCCGAAATGTTCCATCTTGCTGAACTTGGGGTTGGGAAAGCCGGGTATCCCTTCAAACTGGCGGATTGTCCTGAACTTCTCCACACCCTGGGTGAGTATCTTGTAGGCATAGGACTGATGCCCCACGTCCCAGATTATCTTGTCCTTTTCCGGGTCAAAATTGTACATAAGTGCCAGGGTGATTTCCACAACACCGAGGGAGGGTGCCAAATGCCCGCCGTTGCAGGAAACAGTATGGATTATCTCCTCCCTCAGCTCCCGGGCCAGGATCTCTAGCTGCTGCAGTGAAAGTTCCTTTATGTCCCGGACAGAAGTAAGTTTGTCCAGTATGGTTTCTTGATTGTTGCTTTGCATATATATCTTTAATCCCTTATGTAAGCTGAAAGTGAAATAGCTCAAAGCTCTAAGCTAAAAGCTGAAATCAAGACTGTAAAAAATGATTTTGATGTGAAGCTGTTATTTTTAGTAATTTTTGCGGCCAGAATCAATTGGAAATTCGATCTATGTTTAATTTGGGGTTTTCCTGAACCCCTAACACCTTAACACTCTGGCAATTTCGACCCCGTCCCTGCATTTACAGGGCGGGGCGAGAAAACCTTGAAACATTAAAACCTTAAAACTCTAACACCCCCTAATACCTTCTTATTCCAAACGCTGGACTATGTAATTGGAGAGATCCCTCAAAAAGTCCGCATGTTCTCCCTGATAAGGGTTAATCCTCTCCAGGGCCTTGTCAACAAGTTGATTGGCTGTTTTCTTGCTTTCCTCCAGTCCTATCAGGGAAGGATAGGTGGTCTTGCCCGCTTCCTGGTCGCTGCCCACCGGTTTTCCCAGGCTGGCATTGTCCCCCTCTACGTCCAGTATATCGTCAGCCACCTGAAAGGCGAGCCCAATGGAGGTGCCGAAAGTACGTACATTATCCAGATCCTCATCCTTTGCCCCTGCCAGGATGGCACCCGAGAGGCAGGAGACCTTTATGAGTTCCGCAGTCTTCATTCCGTGCATTTGCTTCAGGGAGTCCAGTCCGGTTTCCGGGTCTTCGGACAGGCTCATGTCGATCACCTGCCCTCCCACCATGCCCCTGGGACCTGTGGATGCGGCCACCTCTGCAGTTGCCTGTCTGACCCTCTCCGGCTGGAGCCGGGTGGTGAGCATCAGCCTGAATGCCTCGGTTAGAAGTGCGTCCCCTGCGAGTATGGCTGTGGATTCGCCGAAACGGATATGATTGGCGGGTTTTCCCCTCCTGTAGTCGTCATTGTCCATTGCCGGGAGATCATCGTGAACCAGGGAGTAGGTATGGATAAGTTCCAGGGAAGTAGCGAAATCCAGGATATCTTCCCTTTTTAATCCGAAAGCCTGGCCCCAGACCAGGCACAAAACAGGCCTCAGCCTCTTGCCACCCGCGGCAAGGCTGTACTGCATGGCTTGTTTCAGCTCCCGGGGTATGGAGTTTTCAGCAAACAGTTTCTCCAGGTTGGTTTCGATAACCTGTTTGTAGTCTGCTAGTTTTTCCTTGATCCGTGCTTGGCCCATCTTGTCCACGTCTCCTTACAATCCCCACACGGCTTTTTTGTTCTAGAATTCAATTAGCTGTTTGTATTTGAATTTTTTCTTGTTGCAGGAATAAAATTCGGGCAATCTTGACCTACTGGATCAAGAATATCGAATCTCGAAATTCAAAATAAAATCAAAGATTTAATGAAAACTTGAACATCAAGCGTTTAAATAGTTATAAATTTTCAAAGCAAAACTGGAGTAAAAAGATAACTTATTGATAAGAAAGAATATTTTATTTAGAACAAAATCACCGTGACAATCCCCACTGTTTCCTGACCTTTTCCCTCCACTTGTTGAATTCGTCTATAAAATCCGACAGTGGGAGTGTTGCCTTTTCTCCGGTCCTTCGATCCTTAACTTCTATTTCCCGGTTTTGCAAACCCTTGCCACCGACAATGATCTGCATGGGAAATCCCATCAGGTCGGCATCCTTGAATTTAACTCCCGGGCGTTCATCGCGGTCGTCGAACATTACATCCGTATTTTGGTCCAGCAGGGATTGGTATATGGATTCCGCCTCCTGCATGACGGATTCGTCCTTATTGTTCAAGGACAAAAGGCAAACCTCGAAAGGAGCCAGCGGCGGGGGAAATATTATTCCATCCTTGTCGTGGTTTTGTTCTATGGCAGCTGCAACCACCCTGGTTACTCCTATGCCGTAGCACCCCATCTGGATCTCCTGTTCGCTTCCCTGTTCATCCAGGTAGGTTGCCTGCATGGCCTTGCTGTATTTGTCCCCCAGCTGGAATATGTGTCCCACTTCGATCCCCTTTTTGAATTGGAGCGGGTTCCTGCAGTTGGGGCAGGGATCGGATTCCTGGGCCTCGGCAAGGTCAGTGAATGCAGATATGCGACTGTCCCTTTGCAGGTCTATGTGCGTGAAATGGGCGTCGTTCTGATTGGCACCGGTTACCCAGTCCGTCTGGGTGAGCAGGTGATTGTCTGCAACTATCCTGTCGATATTCAAATCCTTGGGCCCGGAAAAACCCACCGGTGCACCGGACCAGCGCTGTATCTGCTCCGGGGATGCCAGCTCCAGGTCTTGGGCCTGCAAGTGATTTTTCAGTTTGACTTCGTTAAGTTCGCGGTCTCCCGGAACCAGTGCGGCAACTGGTTCCCCGTCCACGTCGTAGAGCAGGGTCTTGATAACTTTGCCGGGTGATACCTCCAGGAATTTGGCTACATCTTCCACTGTGTGCATGTTCGGAGTGTCCACCAACCGGGGATCGGGGCAACTCTCACTGGAATATTCCCGTGGTGCTGGCAGGTCCGCTTTTTCCAGATTTGCTGCGTAACCGCAGTTGTTGCATACCACCAGGGTATCCTCTCCAGTGTCAGCGAGAACCATGAATTCGTGGGAGTTCTTTCCACCTATCGCGCCGGTGTCCGCCTCCACTGCGTTGAACTCCAGTCCCATGCCTTTAAAGATCCTGGTATAGGTCTCGTACATCTGATCGTAACTCTCCTGGGCTTCCTGATCGTTCTTGTGAAAGGAATACCCGTCCTTCATTATGAATTCCCGGCAGCGCATCAGGCCGAACC
>CAJXKR010000015.1 GCA_913055815.1 uncultured Desulfohalobiaceae bacterium
TAGTCCAATCCTTGAACACGAGCAGGGAGACCCTGCGCTCCTATTTAAACAGTAGAATCGACAAGGAAGAATTCCTGTCATCATCGCAGCTTCTGCTCTACGGGAATCATCACCGGGAGGAATACAAGGATGCTGCCAACTGCAGTGAATTGTATCGATACAAAGACAATCTTTCCTATTCCATTAATCCCAGATTAAAGACCTTCTTGAATAACAGGGCGGGATTCTTTAAACACAAGGGCCTGATCGAAATAGCCGGGAGTTACGATTACAAGGAACTAACTGCCTACGGACAACTGGATCTGACAGCCTTCAACCAGTTCGATGAGCTGCAATGGACGCCCCTGGAAAAGGATGCTGTCAGGACTGACATTATCGAATACAAGGCCAAGAGCAAACCCAGGATCACCACCCTGGCCCTGGAATACGAGACTTCCCTCAGGCACAATGTACAAACCCAGCTCTATACGGGTATTTTCAGTACAGCCTATGCAGGTTTTGGTATGGAACTCTTTCGATACTTCCACGACGGTCTCTTCGGACTGGGCCTGGAATCGCAGGCAGTGAGAAAGAGGGCCGTAGACAATAACTTCCAACTAAAGCAAAACAGCAGTAAATGGTATTCCACTGGCTATCTCAACCTGTACGCCCAACTCTGGCCAAGCCAGGGAGTGGAATGCGGACTCAAGACCGGACGCTTTCTGGCGGGAGACCCGGGGATCCGAATCGAACTCAGGCGCTCCTTCAAATATTTTACCATCGGGGGCTGGACAACCTTCACCGATACCAGCGGTTTTGAATCCAGCAAAAACAAAAGGTCCGAGGACAAGGGAGTATATATCCGGATTCCGTTCTCGGTGTTCAGTGACCGCGACACACCCGGCCATTTCGAATATTCAATCCAGAGCTTCACCCGGGACCAAGGGCAGACAGTGAACACCCCCAGCAGCCTGTTCCCCTTGAATCCCTGGTCAACTCCGGATCATACCCGCAGGAACATTGAAAAGATGAAAAGATTCTAGTGTCTTGTCATACTTTAAATGTCGGTCAGAATAAGCATGTTAATTGCAATTCTGTCATCCCGGACCCCGTATCGGGGTACGGGGCAGGCTTTGATCCGGGATACAGTCTTTTTCTATTTTTCTGGATTAAGGCGACCGCCGGAATAACGTTGTTGTGAAAGCGACAAAATGTTTGTGACAAGACACTAGTTGTGGGTTATAAGTAAAGAGTTGTTGAACTTTTCAGCAATTGAGCCAAGCGTTGTAAAATTACTGAACGGTTGAGAAAGGAACCGATAATGAGAACAATGCCTTTAAAACTGTATCATGTTGCCTAAAAAAGAGTTATAGAAAGCATCCTGGAAAGCCTTGAACCCAGCAAGTTGCAATGTCAGCTAAAGTTATCCTAATCGTTCTTTAGATAGTACCCGGTATCTGAATCCGGGCTTTGCATTATCTCCTCCGGGGTGCCCTGGGCTACTACTTTCCCCCCGAACTCACCTCCACCGGGGCCCATGTCCATGACGTAATCCGAGGCCAGGATGATGTCCTTGTTGTGCTCTATAACCACCACTGTTGCCCCCTTCTTGACCAACTCCTGCAGCACCTGGATCAACTTGCCCACCTCGTGCATGTGAAGTCCGGTAGTAGGCTCGTCCAGGACGTACATGGTACCTGGCAGGCTCTTTTTGCCCAGTTCCCGGGAGATCTTCAGCCTCTGGGCCTCTCCCCCGGACAGGGTGGTGGCGGGCTGTCCCAGTTTCAGATACTCCAACCCCACTTCTTGCAGTATGGAGAGCTTGCGCTCCAGCTTGGGATGGTTGGAAAACAGCTCCCTGGCCTGGCGGACAGTCAAATCCAGGACCTGGGATATATTCAGGCCCTTGTACTCCACCTCCAGGGTCTCCCGGTTGTAGCGCTTGCCCTTGCATACGTCGCAGGTAACGAACACATCCGGGAGAAAGTGCATCTCCACCCTGATCTGTCCCTCACCCTGGCATGCCTCGCACCTGCCGCCCTTGACGTTGAAGCTGAACCTGCCCTGCTGAAAACCCCTTTTTCTGGCCTCTGCAGTAGAGGCGAACAAAGCCCTGATATCATCGAACACCTTGGTATAGGTTGCCGGGTTGGAACGCGGGGTCCTCCCTATAGGGGACTGGTCGATGTACACGATCTTCTCTATAAGATCCAGTCCCTGTATCCCCTGTACTTTGCCCGGATTATCCACCTTTATCCCCCTGGCCAGGGCTATTTGCTTGTACAGGGTGTCTATTGCCAGGGAGCTCTTGCCTGAACCTGATACTCCGGTGATGCAGAGCAGGACATTCAAGGGAACATCCAGGTCCAGCCCCTGGATGTTATTGGTGTTTATATCCATGAGTTTGAGCTCGGAGTTGTGCGTTCTCCTGTAATCCGGAGGTTCAATCACCAGATCGCCGCGCATATATTTCCCGGTAAGGGTATCAGCACTTTCCAGGCCCGGCACATCACCGGCATAGACTATCTCCCCTCCCAGCATTCCGGAACCGGGACCGAGTTCCACCACGTGGTCTGCGGAACGTATGGTGGGCTCGTCGTGCTCCACCACCATTACCGTATTCCCGCGCTGCTTCAGGTCCTGCAGGGACTGGATGAGCCGCTGGTTATCCTTGGGATGCAGTCCGATGCTGGGCTCGTCCAAAACATAAATAACTCCCACCAATCCGGAACCAAGCTGTCCAGCAAGCCTGATCCTCTGGGCCTCTCCACCGGAGAGGGTGCTCATGTTCCTGTGCAGGCTAAGATAGTCCAGCCCCACGCTGACCAAAAAGGACAGCCTGTGCTCCAATTCCTTGATTATGGGATCAGCTATCTGGGCCCAGGAACCGGAAAAAACCACCCCAGATATCCAGTTCAGGGCCTTGAGGACAGACCAATTGCAAAACTGCTGGATATTGACATCGTCAATCTTCACCGCGAGGGACTCGGGCTTCAGCCTCGCACCCTCGCATACCGGACAGGGCCTGAACTGCCTGAAACGGGAGAGTTCATCCCGCCATACTCTCCCCATCTCCTGGCCTGCTTCCAGGATGGGGACCACACCGGACCACCCCGAGTCTTCATCTCCGTAAAACAATTTATCCCAGGCCTGACCGGAAAATTCCTTCAAAGGGGTATCCAGATCGAATCCATATTTTTCTCCCAAGCTTTCCAGACTGGATTGGTATCTGGAGAGCACCTTTTTCTTCTTCCAGGGCAGAATGGCTCCCTGGCGCAGGCTCTGTCCCTGGTTCGGGGCCAGGAGCTGGGGCTCGAAATACTCCAGGCTCCCTATTCCGGAACAAAAATCGCACGCACCTTGGGGACTGTTGAAGGAAAAAAGCTGCGGGCTGGGAGTGGGAAGGTTTATATTGCAGTGGGGGCAGAGCGCCTTGGTGCTGTACATGTGCTCCTCCCCTTGCAGCATGGAGACGATAACCCTGCCGTCACTTATATTCAGGGCAAGTTCCAGGGAGTCTGCCAGGCGTTTCCTTATATCGGATTTTAAAACCAGGCGGTCAACTACCACTTCTATACTGTGCTTTTTGTTTTTTTCCAGTTCCGGCACGGATTCCAGGTGATAGATCTCCCCGTCCACGCGCACCCGGACAAAACCTTGTCCCTTCAGTTTTTTCAAAAGCTCCTGCTGCGTGCCCTTCCTGTGTTCCACCATGGGGGCAAGCAGATAAAACTTGGTCTTTTCCGGCAGTTGCAAGATGGAATCTATAATTTCGTCTGTGGACTGGGTCCTTATAGGACGGCCGCATTCCGGGCAATAGGAAGTTCCAAGCCTGGCGAAAAACACCCTCAAGAAATCGTAGATTTCGGTTACCGTTCCCACGGTGGAACGGGGATTCCTGGAGGTCGTGTGCTGCTGCAGGGATATGGAGGGGGACAACCCTTCCACCTTCTCCACGTCCGGCTTGTCCATCTGGGGCAGAAACTGTCTGGCATAGGCGGAAAGGGACTCCACATACCTCCTCTGACCTTCTGCATAGACTATGTCAAAGGCTAATGTGGACTTTCCGGAGCCGCTCGGCCCGCAGACCACCACTAGGCAATTCCTGGGTATGTCGGTTTGAATGTTTTTCAGGTTGTGGTGAGAAGCGTCTTCTATCCGGATATATTCATGCATAGATATTAGTTGTAAGTTTTATGTTTTAGGGATTTAGGAATTTAGGGATTTAGGAATTTAGGGATTTAGGGATTTAGGGATTTAGGGATTTAGGGATTTAGGGATTTAGGGATTCACGTGGTTACGTGGTTAAGTGGTTATGAATGAACTTGTCAGCTTGAAAGGCTGTGTATGTGTAAGTGTTTCCTAAAACACCACAACGCCACTTCAATATTATAATACTCTAATGGCTTGGAATTGCACCAATAACCAATTCTCAAATTTTCTAATTTTCACTGCACTAATTTTTTTCTTGCTTTCAGCTTTTAGCTTTTAGCTTTTAGCTCTCTTATTTCCGCAGCTTATTCTGCCTGTACTGCACATATCCGTTTTTGACCGCAACATACGGAGAAAGTGCCGCCCCCTTCATCTTGTTGTATCTGTTCAAGATCGAAGGCACACTGTTCAACCTTTCTTCCATCCTGAACCCCCAACTCAGCTCCCAGGAACTGTAATAGGTAAACGGATCTGTATAGTGTTCCACGAAATAGTCACCCACCATGCCAGTACTTACACGCAGTGTGGAAGGGCCCATTACAGGCCAGACTATATAAAATCCCTGCCCCATACCCCAGTATCTAAGGGTAACTCCAAAGTCGTTGTCAGGGGGCGACGGGTTATTGAGTGATTCAATATGCTGTGCCACATCCAGATAACCCAGAAATCCCAGGCAGGTATTAACCAGGAAAGAGCCTGTTTCCTTGGCAGCAGCGGAAAATCGAAACTGCAAGAGATCGTTGACGAATCTCTGGGGATAACCCAGGTTGTAGAATATATTTCCGATTTTGTCCCGCAGGCCGCTGGGTACAATTACTGTATAAGTATCAGATACAGGAGTAAATACGTAAACATAGACCTTGTCATTGAACTTGAATACAGCCCTGTTAACCGGTTCCAAGGGGTCGGCAATCAATTTCTTACGGCCCTGATCCTGTTTTCTCAGCTTCTGGTACAGCGCCTCCCGGTCCAGTTCTCCGTCCTGATCCAAGTTGTCCGATTTCTCATCTCCCAAGTCAAAATCCGGACCGCCTTGTTCCACACTGGCATTGCCGGAAGTATCCCCCCTGCCTTTTTGAACTGGCTCGCTTCCGAATACTTGAGGGGGAAACACAAAAATCCCGAGAAAAACCAAAAACATTAAAGTCTTTATCCAAAACTGCATATCCTACACTGTCCAGGGTTATGGGTTCGGGTTGATCGATCTCAAGCTCGCGAGATCACTTCTGGCTTGCCACCTTGTCCTGAAGTTTCTGCAAAAAGGCCTTCGGCTTGTTACGCCCCAATATCTCCCTGAACTGACTGCTGTAATTTTTAATCAGGCTCACCCCTTCTATTACAACATTGTAAATCTGCCATTTACCAGCCTTTTTCCGCATGTTATAATTAACAGGGTATTCCTTGTCACCATAAACAATAATGGATCTCACCACCGCTTTGTCTGAACTTAACATCTCCTGTCCCATAACCCGGATATTCTCTCCGCACAATCTCTGTATTTCTTGCATGTGTTTCAGCAACTTGCCGAAATAGTTTTCTTCCAGGAGTTCAGTAAAAAGTTTAACTGCCTGTTTGCGCTGTTTATCCGTAAACACCCTCCAGTAGGGCCCAACGGCTTTCCTGCACATATAATCGTAATCAAATATCTTGGCTGCCATTTTGCTAAGATCCTTTCTAAGGGCCTTTTTCTCCTCCGGGCCAATTTTTTTCTCGCTGCAAATTTCGTACTCCTGAAATAATTGCATCACATCGTCAATATAGTGCTGGGTTGCATTGTACGGGGATTCTTTTTTAGCCAGCCCCACACCGCTGGATAAAATCACCATGAAGCAAAAGCCCAAAACCAATGTTATTGTTTTCAGCAAAAAGGTCCTTTTAGAAAACATTACAGTATCCTCTTTTATTTTTTCTGATTATATTTGAAACACTGTAGCCGAAACTACGGGTTGTTACTACCCTGCCCATCTCCTTCTACATCCCCAAAAACATATTTACCTAGCATTTCCTTGATATCCAACGGGGGTTGCGTATCCACTATCACATCCCCGGGTTTTAGATTATCCGGTGACCCCCCTGGAGTAATGCTTATGTATTTGTCCCCGATCAATCCACTGGTCTTTATAGAGGCAGAAGAGTCCTTGCTCAATTTTAATTCCTTTTTGATTCCCATGCTCACATTAACTCTGTACAGCTTGTCCTTCAGTTCTATATCCTGCACTCTTCCAACTTGCACCCCGGAAACACGTACTTCGTTCCCTTCCCCCAATCCGGCGACATTGTTGAACCTGGCATTTATTGTATAATAGTTGCCACCCATGAATTGCATCTGCCCGAGCTGGATAGTTAAATACCCGACGCACAAGAGGGTGATCAGAACAAACACCCCTACGGAGATTTCCATTGTATATTTATTTGCCATACTTAGCCTCCTTGCCCCCTTGTAAACAAAACGAGAAATATAAAACAAGTTAGCACTACAGCGAAACTTTAAACCTTGCCGGGTGGCCAACTTTTTCTCTCCAGCCCTCAATAAGAGGGCTGGATAATCAAGTCCCACAGTGTTCAACCCAGCTGCTGCTTGAACAGATCCAAGCTATCTCAGAAAGTTAATATAAAACTTTCGCAGTAGTGTTAGTTGTTTTTTTACAATTTGCTCTCGCAAATATTAGTATTATCAGCAGTAAATATATAATTTTTCATTCCAATTTCACTCTTGCTGATCCCCGCATCTGAGCCTTACCAATTCCTTCTCCTGATTCCCGGCCTTCTCGATCAAATCATACAAGGAATGATCGGGACTGCCCTCAACTATACCCGCTGTTATGGAAAAATCCATACATTTTTTGATATATTTGGACTGCCGCAAAAAGTCCTGGCTTTGCAAATCTTCGGATATATTGCTTACCATGTTTTTCGCTCTGTCCATGTCGCTTTCCGATAAAATGCATAATATTCGATCGTCGCTGCAACGTCCCAATATTATGCTTTCCCCGCTTATATGATTGTTCAGTATCCTGCTTAATGTGGCAATGATGTTGTGGGCCATCAAAATTCCGACTATTTCCTGAATACGGGAGAAATTTTGTACTGTATACAAGACTGCCACAAATCGATTTCCCAGTTCGCCATTATTTGCAGCGTAACGATAGGTTGTATCCAGCCCCCTGGGATTTTCCAGTCCCATTACTTCATTTTCCAGGGATGATTGGGAATTGATGAATTCGTGCACCAACTCGTGCTCACTTTGTTCCAATTCCTCGGGTGCCCCCTGATAAATGATCTTTCCCTCCTCGATAATAGCTACCCGGTTGGATATATAAAACACGTCCGGGACATCGTGGCTGACAAGAACTGCGGTAAAGCCAAAGTCCTTTTGGTTGTGTGTTATCATGGAAAGTACGGAATTTTTCCTGGTAGGGTCCAAGCCTGTTGTAGGCTCATCAAACAAAACCACTTGGGGATCGTTAACCAGGGCCCTGGCAAGGGCAACCCTTTTTTGCATCCCCCCGGAAATCTGGGAAGGATACTTTTCCATAGTATCTTGAAGATCGAGCAATTCGACCTTGTCAGCCACCCGGGTCTTTATTTCCTCCCGACTTACTCTGCCCTTCTCACTTAGGGGAAGAGCTATGTTATCAAAAACATTCATGGAATCGAACAGTGCGTTGTTCTGGAACATGAAATTAACCAGCAGCTTCATCTCCTTTCTTTCCCTGGAGTTCATCTCACGGACAGGCTTGCCATTGAACAGGATATCGCCCTTGTCCGGTTTAAGGAGCCCAATAATCAGCTTCAAGGTAACACTCTTGCCGCTTCCGCTCATTCCCACCAGGGAAGTGACCTCGCCCGGATAAATGGACAGATCCACATTGTCCAGGACAACCTTGTCACCGAACCTCTTGCTGACGTTTTGGAATTGTATTAGCGGGGTATTCATGGTCATTTACAACAAAAAGGAGGTTAAGACATAGTCGGTTATTAAAACCAGAACGCTGGACATAACTACAGCAGAGGTGGTGGCCAGGCTAACCCCTTTGGCCCCGAAACCCTCTTTCCTGGTATGTACATAAAATCCTTGGTAACAACAAATAGTAACAACCACAATACCGAAGGCAATGGACTTGTAAAAACCGCCCATCACATCTGTCAATCCCACCAGATTCTCCAGCCTGCTCATATAAATCCCGGAATTGATCCCCAACAAAACCACACCGGTTAAATAGCCGCCAATTATCCCGATCACATCGAAAAGTGCGGTCAACAGGGGAAAACAGACCAAGGCGGCTACGATCCTGGGGCTGAACAAGTAACGCACCGGATTTATGGCCATGGTGTACAGGGCGTCTATCTGTTCGGTTATGCGCATTATCCCGATTTCAGCAGCCATAGCAGACCCGGCCCTGCCGATTACCATAATCGCGGTAAGCACCGGACCTAACTCCCTGATAATGGACAATGCAACTACTCCGCCCAGCACTCCCTCGGAACCGAACTTGACCAGGGTGTAATATCCCTGCAACCCGAGTACCATGCCTGCAAAAAGGCCCACCAGCAAAATAACAAATACAGACTTTACACCAATAAAGTATATTTGTTCCAGAAATTTTCTAAGCTGTAGAGGAAATGAAAATACAAGGGCGACTCCCTGCAGGAAAAATACAAACATCCCACCCAGTTCCTGCAGGACTTTCAAAAATCCCCTCCCCAACCAGAGAAATATATTTTGAGCCGGAAATAATACAGTATTCATAGGTAACTATTTAATCAGGGCTTCTGTAATTGTTTAGCAGAAAAGTAATTTAAAAACATATCTTTTTTTCAAATCCAGGTCAAATGTTTTAATCCTAAATAAATCAGACCCGGAAATTATTATGTCGGGCACTCCAAATCATTTGCCAACAGCATTTTAATTTATCAATTTTCCCGGATTTTGTGCCAATAACGGTTGACAGACAAACTTGCTATAACATACTTTATTTTGTTGTATTGTATTAATTTAAATAAAAAATCAGGTATCAAACTCCCATTGACAAGTTTTGACCAGCTAACAATGCCTGGAGTAATCTAACATGTTAAAGCCCGTGATACAAATAAACAACAAGGCAAAATCACCCAGAACAAAGGGCTGGTTATAAAACCCAAATTTTTTATTGTGGCAGTTTCCAAACACAAGCTACAAGCAGTTATTGAAAAGGACTTGCCTGCAATAGCTGCCTCAACTACTAATAATTTCAAAAATCTATTACTACATTCACACAGGATATATTATGGCTAAAAAAAACAAGAAGGACACACCCCAAATCAATGCCAAGGAAATATTGAAACTCTTCAGGAAAAAATCCAAGCCTGTTTCCGCTAAAGAGCTTTATCAGGCCTTTAATCCGGACAAAGCGCAAAAAGACACTATACAAAACATATTGAACAGGCTGGAGGAGGAGGGCAAGATAATAAGCATCGGCCAGGGAAGGGCTTACGGCCTTATTGAAAAGATGGACATGGTAACCGGCACCCTGGAAGTGGTTAGCTCGGGTATAGGATTTGTTCTTCCTGAAGACAAAAGGCGCAAGGACGTATTTATCTCTCCGGTAAACATGAGTGATGCATTTCCCGGAGACAAGGTCGCTGCCGCGCTTTTGCCCAACACCAAGGGCAAAAATCCGGAAGGCAGGATAGTCCGTGTAGTAGAAAGGTCGCTCAATTACGTTCCTGTGCGCATCATGAAGAAGATGGATTCCACCCTTTTTTGGGGCCAATCCACCCACAAATCCATGCAAATAAATTACATGGTGGATGTTGAGGACTTATCCCGGGAACCCCGGATCGAAGAAGTGGTGCTGGTCAAACCCAGGGAAAACATGGACCGGGGATTATGGGCCGCAGACGGAATCGAAATCCTGGGTATGGAAGACGATGCCCGGGTTCAGGAAAAGATCGTGAAGTTTTTGTACAATGTCCCTGGCGAATTCCCGGAGATCGTGACCAATGCTACGAGCAAGCTGCCCAGTGAACCCAGCGAACATGATATAAACCAGCGCTGGGACTTGCGGGATCATCCCTTTGTAACCATAGACAGCGCCCAGGCCAAGGACTTTGACGACGGGATCTATGTACAAGAAACCACATCCGGGTACAAACTCTTCGTAGCCATAGCTGACGTAACCCACTATGTTAAACCTGGGAGCCCCTTGGATGAGGAGGCGAGAAAGCGTTCCAACTCCTATTACTTCCCTCAATCCGTGGAACCGATGTTCCCGGTTGAACTGTCCAACCAACTCTGTAGCCTCAACCCGGATACTCCGCGCCTTGTCATGGTGGCGGAGATGGACTTCTCACCTGCCGGAGAACAAAAAAACTCCCGGTTTTATTCAGCAGTGATCAAAAGCTGGGGGAGACTGACTTACAGCCAGGTAAAAAGGGCCCTTTTGGACGAAGATCCCGGGGAACAGGATAACCTTGGAAATTTGTATCCCATGCTACAGAATGCATACGATCTTGCAAAATTGCTTTACGCGAAAAAGAGAGAGCGCGGGTCTCTGGATTTCGACCTGCCAGAACCGGAAATACTCTTCAATATCCAAGGGGAGACCGCTGATATTAAACCCAGGGTCAGGCACTTCGGGCACCAGATCATAGAGGAGTTCATGATTGCCGCCAACGAAGCGGTTGCATCCTACCTGGAACAAAACAACGAGCCATGCATGTTTCGCATACATCCCAAGCCGGATCAGGACAAACTCGCCTCGCTTTTCAATGTCCTGAAAAAGACGAACTTTGCAAGCAAAATACCTGACAACTCCGATGCCAAAAGCCTGCAGACTCTGCTCTGGGAGGTGGAGGACTCGGATCTGGAATTCCTGGTGAACAGGCTGCTATTAAGGACCATGATGCAGGCTTCCTACAACCCTGACAACCAGGGCCATTTCGGATTGGCCTCGCAGTCCTACTGCCATTTCACCTCCCCGATCAGGCGATATGCAGATATCATCGTGCACAGATCCCTGAAGAACCATCTGGGGATTATCTCCACCACGCAGCTGGGATACAAAAAAATGCTCAAGACAGGGGACTACATGAGCAAGCAGGAAAGAAACGCCATGTCCGCGGAAAGGGAGATCATGAAGCGGCTGACTGTCCTCTTTCTGAAGGACAAGATCGGGACTTCATACTCCGGAGTGATTTCCTCTGTAATTGATTTCGGATTCTGGGTGGAACTAACAGAAGTTTCAGCTGACGGAATGGTCAGGCTCTCCTCCCTCACAGACGACTACTACGAACTGTATTCCGGGGACCAGAAAATTGTGGGGCAACGAACTGGCAAGACGTATATACTCGGACAAAAGCTAAATGTGCGGCTGACCAATGTGAGCCTAGCCAGACAGCAGATCGACCTGGAACTGGAGGAAACCGCAAGTGATTAAAGTTGTATGCTGTAAGTTGCAGGTTATAGGTATTAGGTTGCAAATCAGGAATTGTTAAGCAACCTAGCTGCTGAGCTGTTTAGCCCTGTCTTCCCTCTTGCTTCCAGCCCTCTTCTTTTTTGCTTTGAGCTTCCAGCTTATAGCTCTTTTTACTTCCCTATACAAAAGCGGGAAAATATGCGCTCCAGGATATCATCGGAACTTATATCCCCGGTTATCTCTCCCAAAAGATTACATATTTGCTGCAAGCGCATCTCCAGTATGTCAAAGGGTAGATCCTCTCCCAGTTCCGCCTGCAGACTGTCAAGCTCCTGCCTTGTCTTCAGCAGCAGGTCCCTCTGCCTGATATTGGGAACCAACTCCCCCTGGGCAGGCTCAGAACTGTTCCCGACCAGTCTCTGTCCAAGGGCACGGTGGAGATCATCCATCCCTTTTCCGGATTTGGCAGATAATGCAACCCATTCAAACCCATGGTCACTGAGCCATCTGCCGAAGTGTTCAGGAGCGAATGCAAGATCAGCCTTATTTCCCACTCCCAGGACTTTATCACTGCCCAGCTTCAGGGCAAGGTCTTTTAGTTCCCCGGGTTCATCTATGGAAAGATCGAAAACCAGACAGACCAGTTGCGAGTCTTGTATCAATTCCTGCAGTTTTTCCAGACCCACTTTTTCGATAGCATCCCGGGCTTCCCTCCAGCCGGCAGTATCAATCAAGCGCAAGGGCAATCCGCCCAGATTGATTTTTTCTTCCAGGTAATCCCTGGTGGTACCGGGGATGGAGGTCACTATCGCCCTGCTGTGACCGAGGAGGGCATTCAACAAGCTGGATTTACCCGCGTTCACCCTTCCGGTTAGAACCGCCAGGGCTCCGTCCCGCCAGCAACTGTATTTATCGTAATTTTCCAGCAAAAGGAGGACTTCCTTTTTCACCTCCTCCAGCCGCGCACCCAAATCTTCATTGCCCAGGGTATCTGTTTCGTCTTCCGGAAAATCCAATTCAGCAGTCAACTCGCTCCTTAATCTTTCCAGTCTCTCCCGGAGCCTTTGCACAAGTACCTGCAGATCACCCTGCAGCTTGGAGCCGGCAATATTTATTCCAGACTCGGACTGGGCAGAGATCATTTCCGCAACCGATTCCGCCTGGGTAAGATCGAGGCGGTTGTTCAAGAACCCCCGGAGGGTAAACTCCCCGGCATTTGCAGCACGCACCCCCAAGGCAAGGACCAGTTGAAGGATGGATTGCAGGACTGCGGGCCCCCCATGACAATTAATCTCCACTACGTCCTCGCCGGTGTAAGATGCCGGTCCCGGCATATAGCTCATCAAGACTTCATCCAGAATACGATTGGAATTGTCAAAGATCCAGCCGTGGTGCAGCACATATGGCTTGAGTCCAGAGAAAGCCTCTTTTGCGGAACTGAATATCCTTTCTCCAATATCCCTGCTTTCCGGACCGCTTATGCGTACTATCCCCACTCCGCCTTCACCCAGCGGCGTAGCTATTGCAGCAATTGTATCCCGGTTTTCAAAATTCTCCATACATTCTATCAGGTTCGATGTTCCATGTTTGTAAACGTTCTCGTTTCCAAGTAAACCCCCATGACCTGCCGGGGACATCGAAGCATGAAATCTCTCGTGATTGTTGAATTTCGGGCTTTAGGTCCTTATTCTTAACGCAATCATTTAACCACATAAACACGTAATCACATCTTTCATGTTCACGGCTATACTAGTGTCTTGTCATACTTTAAATGTCGGTCAGAATAAGCATGTTAATTGCAATTCTGTCATCCCGGACCCCGTATCGGGGTACGGGGCAGGCTTTGATCCGGGATCCAGTCTTTTTTCTGTTTTTCTAGATTCCGGCCTTTGCCGGAATGACATTAGTGTAAAAGCGACAAATTATGTGTGACAAAGCACTAGGTTGTTGTGAATTAATTATTATGTTGAATTCTAAGTGTTTTTACTTTGAACTTCGGGCAATCTTGTCCAAAGGCACAAGGACATCGAACCTAGAACTATTTTTTATTCTTAGCAGTCCCAGTCAGTTCTGATAACTTTTATACCCTACTTACTAGCCCTTTGATTCTTTGTTTTGTTGTTATCAGTGTTCCCCTGCTTCTTACTCTTGGACTTGGAGATGATCAGAACCCGCTTCATGGGGCCATCGCCCACGCTCTTGGTAATTATGTCACTCTCGTTCTGCAGTTCCAGATGCACCAGTCTCCTGTGGTAGGCACTCAAGGGCCTGGTCCTTTGCACTTTTCCGGTTTCCTTTACATTTTCAGCCCAGGTTGCAACCTTTTCTTTCAAATCCTGGTCCTGCCTATCGCGATATCCGCCTGCATCCAGCTGGATATAATACTTCTCACTCCAATTCTTTGCCAGTATACGGTTGGCCAAGTATTCAATAGCCTCGATATTCTGGCCCTCTTTTCCTATTATCAGTCCGGGATTAGTCTCGTGCTCTATATTTACATTTATCTTGCTTTCCTCAATAGAGATTTCCAACTTGGGCTCCTGGATAATATGCGCAATCAGCTTCTTGATTATATTTTCCACATATTCCCTCAATTCCTTGTCAGCAGCACCGGCCTGTTCCCTCGCTTCTACCAGGGACTTGCGTCCCCCCAAACCGAATATACCACTGGAGCCTTCGTCAATTATCTCTATTTCCAATTCATCCTTGTTTTTATCAAAATAATCACAGGCTTTTTGTATTGCAGATTCTACATTTTTACCTTCAAATTGTTTTGATTCTTCCATATGTCTTACCTCACCTTATTGTGATTCTCTGATTCCTGCAGCCAAATTTCCGGCTAAGAAAACCTGGCATTGCTATCAGATATAATAGTTGCTGCCTTTTACCTCAAATTATTGTTGTCTACTTTCTTCCCTCTTTTTTTGAATTCAGCTTCGAACTCTTTCTGCCTACTGACAACTGAGGTACCGCCTAGTGAAAATTCCATCTTCACTGTCATCTGAACTCTAATCTCTGACCTCTGTGATCTGTCCTCTGCAATTATGCCTTTCTCAACATAAGCCACTGCTGGAACATGGAGAGAAGGTTGTTGGTTATGAAATAAACCACCAACCCAGCGGGAAAATTGAGAAAGATAAACGTCAGGAAAACCGGCATAATCATCATTATTTTGGCCTGAGTCGGATCTCCTGCCGTGGGAGACATCTTCTGCTGCAGAAACATGGACAACCCCATTAACACGGGAGTTATATAATAGGGATCCTTAGCGGCCAAATCTGCAAGCCAGACAACATTGGTAAACGGGAAGTGGGAAATGAACGCCGCGTGGCGCAGTTCTATGCTGCCCAAAAGGGCCTCGTACAAACCAATAAAAACGGGTATCTGCAAGAGCATGGGCAGGCACCCCCCGGCAGGATTGACCTTGTAGGTCTTGTACAAGTTCATGAGCTCCTGATTCATCTTTTGCCGGTCGTCCTTGTATTGCTCTTTGATCTTCTGCATCATGGGCTGGAGCTTTTTCATCTGTTCCATGGACTTATAGCTCTTCTGGGAAAGGGGCCAAAAGATTATCTTTATCACTATGGTAAGCAGGATTATTGCCACCCCGTAATTCCCTACAAAACCGTAGAAGTATTTGAGCACAGCCATCAGGGGCTTGGCAATTATATCCAGATATCCGTAGTTCAGGGAGAGGATGAGTTCGTTCGGGGCCTTGTCCAAATATTTCTTGTCCTTGGGGCCCATGTAATAAGAGGATGCAAGTTCTTCGCTGGAATCCGGTTTTATGGAAACATTCTTTTGAAGTGCTGCCCGATAGATCTTGTCGTCAAAAGTCCCTTTGAAATACATGTTCTCGTGGGTCGGAATAGTGGCCAGGATAAAGTAAGTACTTTCAATGCCAGCCCATTTTACGGGTTTGTCGGTTTTTACACCCGTACCCAGTGTCTCCTTGTCGCTATACTGCTCTACACTCTGGTCCAAGAGATAGGACACTTCGGTGGTATTAAAACGCCTTTCATTGGATACCAAATTTGCACTGGCAACACTGTATGCGACAGGAGAGGTTACCCTGTTCTCAGTCGGATTAAGGAATTTGGTCTGTTCCTGGATCTCGTAGGAATCACCCTGAAAAGTCATTTTCCTGACAATGGTCACTCCGTCCAATTTACCCCGGAACACTATATTGTCTCTTTCATTCTTACCCAAGCGCAAGTCCCGGCCTTCCACAGTCCACTCTGCATTTTTCCAAGTGGCCTTGTAATCCCATATAAGACCCAGAGGTGCCTTTTTAAGACTTTTCTCGGTGATCAAGTCAATGGGTTCATCGTTCTTCACGGTTTCACTATAATTCTTCAACCAGAAGTGCTCAACTATTCCCCCTTGGGAATTAAACACCGCCTTGTACAAGGGTGTTTCCACCTTGATCTTTTCTTCTCCCTTGCTTACAAAAGTGGGGGTGTCTCCCTTGGCCCGGGGCTTATCTTGCAGTTCCCCATTTTTACTAACTTCAGAGGTCTCAATTTTATCATCAGGGGCTTTGCTGGTTTGTCCTTTATCCTTGCTTGCTTGCGATTGCCTGGATTGTTTTACCTCTTTTTCCGCCGTAGTCCCTGTCTTATTTCTTGTTATCTCCTCTTGATCCGGAGTATAGAAATAATTCCATGTCAGCATAACAAACATAGTCAAAAACAGAGCAAGTATTAGTCGCCAATTCTCATTCATCACCTTAATTCATCTCCTATCTACAGTGTATTACCCGAACTGAGAAATTAGCTGTTCACGCTAGACAGCTAGCATGAGTGACTCCCGTCACACGCGATCTGATTCTTTTATAAATTCCGGAAGAAAACTTCAGACTAACTAATTCCGCAATTCAGGTATTAATTAAACTATAAGCGAACCTCAATCTGTATTTTCACCTTTCCTGCGTCCAGGTCTGTCCAATTCCGGAACAGGGTCGTAACCTCCGGAAAACAAGGGATTGCATTTCAACACCCTGATTATGGCCAAAATCAGGCCTTTTACTATACCAAATCTATGCACTGCCTGCAGGGCATAATCGGAGCAACTGGGACAAAACCGACAATTAGGCGGGAGTAGCGGAGAGACAAGCCTCTGATAAAAACTGATCAGAAATACGACTGCTTTTTGAAAACTATTCAGCATCCTTTGCAAAAAGATTTCAAGATTCAAGGCACTACTTGCTAATTTATTCATATATATAGATTTAGTGGAATTGATTTTCCTTGCTTTTCCGGGAATAAAATTTGTCTTCAATTGCCACTATCCTGAAATCCCATATCTATACACACATCATCCGATCATAATTTTATCCCGCCACAAACCCGGATCGAAAAGATCTTATCTGTCATAATTCTTTACCATTCTCGGATGGAGAAAAATCTTTTTGGATTCTGGTTAAAGCAGGACTTATCTCTTTTTCTACTTGCCAATAATCAACTTGAGCTGGTTTTATCCGTTTTTTGGGCACCACCACAAAATCCAGATCCAGATAGATTCTGTGTTGGTGCAAGCGAAAGAATTCCCTTATAATCCTTTTTATCCTGTTTCTGTATACCGCTTTCCCGATTTTTTTAGTTACTGCAGTACCCAATCTAAAGCCCAAATTGTCCGGAGTTCGGTTATAAGCAAACAGTATAAAATTGGAAGTCAAATATCTTTGGCCCTGCCTGTAACAAACCAAAAATTGGTTTCTATTCTTGAGCTTGTGTTCTTGAGGAAATTTATATTCAGTTTTCAATTCCGTTCCGGTCATACAAAAAGATACACAAGCTCCGGCTTTATATTGACTCCCAGCTGAGGATAGTTACTGAAAGAGCTATTTGTGGGCATCTCCTGAACTCGATACTAATCTCCCTTCTTGCAAGGAAACAGGTATACTAAAAAACAAGGCGTTTTTACAATTCAATCCTAATTACTAGACAGACAATTTCTTGCGTCCTTTGGCCCTGCGTCTTTTCAATACCGCCCTGCCACTTTTTGTTTTGGAACGTACCAAAAATCCGTGTGTTCTTTTCCTGCTTAACTTACTGGGTTTATAAGTCCTCTTCATAATACCTCCTGTCTATAGATTCGTTTTTCCCTGAAAAGAAAAAACAGATACACTTAAAATGCCTATGAGTCAAGTATCTTGCCAGCATTCCGCAACTAGGGATTATTCCCTTGACCAAAGACAAAACACATCCTAAAATATTTTGTTTTAAATCGCAAATAGGATAAATTCTATTTGGAATTTTTAATTTTCTACATTTCAATGAGTTATATAAAACTGCAAATCGATTCGGAAAACAGTTAACAACTCGTTTCTAGCAGCTTTTACCTTGAAAACAAATCATATGCAAACCTTATTTTTTTCAGGAGGAATAAATGAATCAACCAGCTACTGAAACATACTGGCAAGGAAAGCTCTCAGACATAAAAAAGGCACTGGAAAAGAACAATTTCGAAGCCTGGATTGCGGACACAAAAGAGCAGGCCCATTCAATTGTAATGCAAGACATATACAATAAGATCCAGCCAACATCCATCTCTTTCGGGGGCTCTATAACTGTACAGGAGCTGGGTATTTATTCGGATTTCTTGAATAAGTCCGACATTCAAGTTATCGACACCTACGACAGTTCCATAAGCAGGGAAGAAATGATAGAACGACGGCGGGAAAGCCTTTTGGTGGACATGTATATAACCGGGACCAATGCTGTGACCTACAATGGTCATCTCATAAATCTCGATGGAATGGGAAATCGGGTTGCTGCTCTGACATTCGGCCCCAGGAATGTGGTACTCTTGATTGGCAGAAACAAGATCGTCCCGGACCTGGAAAAGGCTATTTCCCGGATAAAGGAATATTCCGCACCGGTAAATACAATAAGGTTAAACAAGAAGACTCCCTGCGCCCAGAGCATGCAATGCGAGGATTGCAACAGTCCGGACAGGATATGTAATACCTGGACGATCACTGAAAAATCCAATCCTCCCCAAAGGGTTAAAATCGTACTCATAAACTCTGAAATAGGCTTTTAATCAGGGATCAATTTTGCATCTGATTGCGATATTTCAAATGGATCAAAACTAGAAAGAATTCTCCAGTGAAAAGTATAGCATCACTGTTATAGACAGAATACACAAGTACGAAGATAGCTCCGGACAGAAAAAGCAGATCCCAAAACTTGGACTTGCAAGAATCAGGGGGTATATATGCATGTTGCAAAATCATATTCCGCACAAGCGTGCTTAATTGAAAAAGCACTCCCAATAGGAGCAATACAAGATACAGTTCGAACAAAATATTCAACTCCTTATCAAAAGAACATTAATGCCATTGAGGTAAAATTTAATAATTTATTTATAATAAACATTTCAGCTTGACAATTCCTCAAAACGGAATTATTTATATTTGTGTCTTGATGCGGGGTGGAGCAGTTTGGAAGCTCGTCGGGCTCATAACCCGAAGGCCCCTGGTTCAAATCCAGGCCCCGCTACCAAATATTTCAAGGGGTTGAGCAAAATGCTCAACCCCTTTTTTATTGTCCCCTGAAATTTGTCCCCACATTGTCCCCAATTGAAAATCCTAGGGCAGATTTGTCCTCAACTAAATAGTCAATTTTATCATCGTATTATGTTTTAAGATTGTATAACAATTTTCAAGTTTGAAAGTTCAAGTTTTATCTACCTCTTGATTTTATTTTCGAATTTCGATATTCGAATTTCGAATTTCTAATTTCGAATTTTGTTCCTATAACAAGAGAAAAATCAAATATAAACAGCAAGTTCGGTTTAGAACAAATTTGCCCTGTTGCTATGACAGTTAAGATTGGTTATCCTATATAAATCATGTAGGTTAATGAGGATTAACAACATGTTACGTATTGTAAGGTGGCAAATATGAAAAAAGAAATTCAAATTTTAGACGTTGTGGCCTTGTTAGAAGATATGCTGGAGCGGGGGTTAGTGACAGGACAAGTCGGCACCGTTGTTGAAATTCTTGATGAAGGAATTTTTGAAGTGGAATTTTGCGATAATAATGGACATGCATATGAAATATTAGCACTCCGTGAAGATCAACTGTTGACCCTTCATTATTCCCCTGTAGCAGCATAGGCTGCGTGGAATATCTTTAGTAATCTTCAAGATGCTGACATGTCTGAACTACTGTATGTTCTGGCAAGTTATGTGTTGTTTGCAAACTGGATAACCTTTTATTTGCACAGGGAAGGAATGATCGGAACTAACTTTAAGTTATTCCTCTTCTAAAGCTTCATCCACCAGTTTCTCGAACTCTTTTTTATCATTAACCACAAAAATTTGATTAAAAAGACTGTGAAGTGTCTCTATTGACTGTATCTTATGGATCTTTTCTGCCAACTTGGGCTTCAACACACCCAACCTGTTTTGAAAAGCAGCGATAATCATTTCTTGTGAGTTCTTGACTGCACCTATTTGTTCGCCTTCCTCTCTGCCTTCTTGTTTCCATTCCTCTGCCAATGTATTCATAACTTTATTACCTCCCTCCGGAAGCTTGGCCAAGGCCTCTGCGTAATCTTCCTTGCTTACTACTTCATTCGTCTTCAGAAAACAAACATTTCCTGAGATAAATGTTATTTTAGGAAGTGTTTGGTATTATTTTTGTCCCTGAATACTTTTTGGAAAAGTCCTTCATGTGGTGCATTTTCTTGAGCACTCATAATCAAAAAATAACCTAAATAATGCTCATTGACAAGTACTTGCTCTCCCACGGACATTCTTGAAACATCTTGTCTCTCCAATCCTCGGGCATTCTCTTCAAGGATTGCCGTTTGGATTTTCTAGGCCTTGGATTGGAGACCGGACAAACATTGCCATTTTTCAGGCCTTCACCCATCTCTTTTTGCGGCTGAAATTTTTCTAGATAGTGCAAACAATCTTGTATTATTTCAATTTGCCGCCACCATTCATCCCAGTCTTTTTCTTTTTGAGCACGATCCTGCTTTGCCAATGCTTCCTTGAGATATTGGGTACACATATAATTTATAGCAGCTCGCCTCTTGTAATAAGTATTTTTGTATCTGGTATTTTGTTCCGGAGAAATGTTTTGCTTATTCAAAAAATCAAAGGTCTTTCGATATTCTTTTTCTGTTGCTTCGCTTATTTCCCTGGTAGGCATGGATCGCAGTAGCGCCCTAGCCTCTTTGACGATCTCAAATCCTTCTTGTTTATCCATATTATACCTCCTTGATAATCGATAGTTGTCCCCTGCTGCTAACGCAGCTCAAACTTGTACCAAGTTTGAACGGGGACAACATTCTTCCGAGTCGGAAGAATGTATTTAACTCCACTCGGAAGAATGTATCCAATTGTGATTTTCTTTAATCAATAAAGATAAACTACAGACAATTTATGATTTTCTAAATGAATGGCTAGCAGGCTAGTTTTTTTCGAAATGCTAATTTTTTGGAGAGCTAAACTAAATTTCTTTGTTCAATTATTATTATTCATTGCCAGCCTTAAAAAATTCTTTGCTTTATTATTTTATGTTGTATACGGACATAAAATACCTCCTGAAATCAATTATTATTATATATAATAGTAAAGGTTGTAACTAGTGTCAAACAATAATCGCTATTAAATTTGTTTTTTTTAGATTGCATTTGTATATATATACAAGATATAAAATTAAATGGACACATAAGTTTTGAACCCTATAAACTATTATTTTAAGATAATTTTTTGCTTCTCTCTTTCAAAGTGACAAATGGCATGTAATACTGAATGAGTCTGCTAGATAATAGTATTTAACAATTTTGATCCGATAGGAATAAATACTATTTAAATTTAAAAGTTTATTGTCTCATATTGTTATCATAGACGTATAAAGACTTAATTTTATTTTTACATAAAAAATTACTAATATTGAATTGATATCGTATTATAGACAATGTATTATATAATTTATTTAAACATATTGGATAAAATATAGACAAATTGTATTATAAAGTCATTTTAAAAAAATTTATTATAAGTTAAATTTCCCAACATTCTGATTTTCAAAACTATTGACTTTAAAAGAATATCTTAATAAGCTTC
>CAJXKR010000016.1 GCA_913055815.1 uncultured Desulfohalobiaceae bacterium
ATTTCGGATTTTAAATTTGTATGGATTAAAAAATCAAATATATACAGTAAATTGAACTCTAGAACAAAAAAGCCGTGCGGCACAGGGATTCAATCTTGCAAGAGTGATACAAGCAATTATGAAAAATCTAATCCGGAATAAAACAACACAGTTCTGCCTGCTCCTCAGCCTGCTCTTGCTGGGCTGTTACGGAGGATGCGGCTTTAGTGCGTCCGGCGAGGGTTCGAATTATGAATTCAAGGCGAAAATTCATTCCAACCAGACAAACAAAGTTACAGTGAAGGCACAAAGCACTATCCAGGGAACCGAAGTCCAGGTTGAGAAAAACAGTATTAACGAAACTCAAACCATATCCATTGACAAAACCTCTAAACCCAAGTCCGTACCTTCCGGCTACAAGACTGCGGGTGAATGCATAAGCTTGACCACCAATGGCTCCTCCCAATTTACAAACCCGGTGCAGGTCAAGCTCCCCTATTCTGATTCCGATCAGGACTCCTTTATTGATGGCACCAATATCCCGGAAAGAGATGTCCGGGTGCTTTACTGGAATGCAGGGCTTGAAAAATGGCAAGAAAAAAAGGTCCTGGACATAGAAACCAATAACAACCTGGCCAAATTCGAGACCACTCATTTCAGTGTCTACCTCACTGCAGTAGAGGAGCAAGACCGCGACAGCATTGCTAACATCGAAGATGAAATCCTGCCGGGTGAATCCTTTGTAGGAGAGCCCGAATTCATCAATACTTATAATAGCGAGACCGGTGAGACGGAAAGGGAAATGATAGATCCGGGCAACTCTCATTACTTGACCGTCAGACGGGATGAAAAGCAACTACTGGCAGTAGTGGGGCCGTTTGTGACTTTAGCATCTTCTCACCCCGCTACCATACAAAGACCGGATTTTACTTATGCTACCTTTAATGCCACAAAATATTATCCCAAGGTAGCCAAATCAGAAAGCGCCGCCAATTGGAACTGGACATGCGATTTTGTCTCAGAGCACACGTATTTACAAAATTACGAGGCAGTCGATGAAGAGATAAGAGAACCAGGCGGAGAAGCGATCTTCTGTGAGGCGGAAGTTGTGGATCCGGACTTGGTGAGGCTGATATGGAGCATCGATGTATCCCGGGAAATAACCCAGGGACACATCTTGGCTATTGAATTCATGGGCACTTATTCAGAGTAAGCAAACTCCCCCTCCTTCCAGGAATACACCCACCTTTTCCCTTACCCCCCAACGAATATAAAATATGCCTTAACTGTAGAACAACAGGCTTAAATCCTATTTTTACTTAATCAAATAACAACATAACCACGTAATCACATTCTTCATATTAACTCCCATGCCCTCACGGGCACAACGAAGCATGGGCAATCTCGTCAACGAATCTTTTCGTTGCGAGAAAAGGTACTCAACTTGTTGAATAAACAGGCTATTGGTTCTTTTTCTTACTTAAAACCTTAACACTCTAAAACATAAAACTTTTTCATGTTAAAAAGCCGGACATAGGATTGGATACATTCATTTGGCTTTCTATAACTTTTTGACCAATTACTGTTTGCATCAGATCAATTTTGGATTATTTTCATTGCTGCTTTCCAAGCATCAGGCTGTAAAAAGCCTGAAAAACACGGCACTAGACCCTAGAAAAGAACGGATATGAACAATAGCGAACCAGGAAGAAAAAACGGCACAGGCCGCGAAATAACTTCCAAAGACAAGTGGCTCACCCTGCTGGCAGTTGGAATGAGCATACTCATGGGCACTATCGACATGAGTATTGTCAATGTTTCCCTGCCCATCCTGGTAGATGAATTGGAAACCAATTTTTCCACTATCCAGTGGGTGGTGCTTGGATACGTACTTATAAACACTTCCCTGATGCTGGGTGCAGCCAGGCTCGGGGACATGTTCAACAAAAAACGCCTTTACATCCTGGGGTTGTCCCTGTTCACCCTGGGATCCTTTTTTTGCGGCTTATCCGGCAATGTCTACTGGTTGATCGCCTTCCGGGTGCTGCAGGGCTTTGGTGGGGTATTTTTACAGGCCCTGGGCATGGCACTGGTGGTGGAGATGTTTCCCAGCGAGGAGCGCGGCAAGGCACTGGGACTTATAGGCGGCATAGTATCCATAGGTCTGGCCTCCGGACCCGCCCTGGGGGGAATTATCGTTGGCACCATCGGATGGAGCTGGATCTTTTGGATAAATATCCCCATAGGGACAGTTGCCATTTTCACACTTATCATTTTTGTTCCACCCATGCCTCCCCACAAAGAAGGGCAAAGCTTCGACCCGGTGGGGGCAATGAGTTTGATGCTGCTGTTGGGCTGCTATGCACTGGCCATGACCAAAGGCCAGCACTCTGGCTTTGATCAACCCGTAATTTATATCTTGTTTTTATTTGCCGCTCTGGGAGCGATCTCCTTCCTGGTCCTGGAAAGATATGTGAAGCAACCCATGGTGGATTTCAGCCTGTTTCGGAACACCCTTTTCTCCATGGGCATATTCCTGGGTTTCGCCACTTTTATCCTTTTGGGAGGGGTAATGTTCCTCTTGCCGTTTTTCTTGAAATACGTGCAGAACTATTCCACCCAAGTAGTCGGGCTAATGCTCATGGTGATCCCTATAGGCGAGGGGACGGCTTCGCTTGTCGCCGGCAGGCTGGCTGACCGCTTCGGCCCCTTGGGAATCAGGCTTACCGGAAGTATAATTATTGTGGCCAGTTGTTTCCTTATTAGTACGTTGCAGGTAGACTCTTCAGTCTGGGGATATATTGCCAGGGTTCTCCCCTTCGGCTTGGGGGTGGGGGCATTCCAGGCCACCAACAACACAGCAGTCATGGGTGCGATACCCCCTGAACGCCTGGGTATCGCCTCCGGATTGCTGGCGTTGTCCAGGAACCTGGGTGTAACCACCGGCCTTCCGATTATTGGAGCCGTCTTCACCGCGGCTGTCCTGAGCATAACCGGTGCACAGACCATGGACATAAGCACGGTGGCTGCAGAAGCTATTAACAAGGGGTTTAATCACACCTTTTACCTGGCGGGATTCTTTATGGCCATTCCTGCAATATTGGGTGCAGTAAGCCTCTGGTATTCCAAAAGAGAACCCTAGTGTCTTGTCATACTTTAAATGTCGGTCAGAATAAGCACGTTAATTTCGAGATCGCTCATGCGTCCATGTGCACGGCAGGGCATAACAGTTAACATGAAAAAGTTTTAGAGTTTTAAGGTGTAGAATAAGACTTTTCTCGCAACGAAAGTATTCGTTGACGAGATTGCCCATCATTCGTTGTGGCCGCCAGGGCATGGGAGTTAACATCCAAGTACAATTTAATAGTTGCCGTCTCTTCGGGCAAGAATTAATGCGAACCTGCAAAATAGATACTCACAAGTACGAAAACCGCACCTGTAAACGCAAGGAAAGTGAGTTGCTCCCCGAAAATCAAGAAGCCTATTGCTATGCCGCAGACAGGCTCAAACAAGGCAGCCAAGGAGCTTGCCTGGGCGGAAATATAGTTTTGTCCCTGCAGGAAAAGGGTATAGGGCAGGGCCAGTGAGACTGTTGCCAATAGCAGCAGGAAGGGTAGGTTATGCCAGAAATAACCCGGCGGCAACTGGATACCCAGAGGCAAAAGTATGACTGCCACAACAATGCACCCCCAGAAGGTGCTGATAAGAGAGGAGAGGTTTCCTGCCAGGAACCTTCCGAACAGGAACACTCCGGACAGGAATATACCTGACAACAAGGCGCTGACTACGCCCATGAACTCCTCCCGCCTGCCAACAAGCAGATTCGAGGGCTCCACAATCAAGGCTGTTCCCAGTATGCCTATGGCAACTGCGAGCCAGGTCACTTTTGTGTTCTTTTCCTTTAGTACCAGCGGACTGAAGATCGCTACATAGATGGGTGCGGTATAGTGGAGCAAAACCGCCTTGGCAACAGTGGTCTTCATAATTGCCAGATAATAGGTGGTAGCGGTCCCGCACATGGAAAGGCCGATACAGAAAAGTACCAGCAGCTGTTTGCGGCCCAGTCCGGAAAGCATTACTTTGCTCCGGGATTGGGGAGTACGCATCACCAGGTAGAACAGGGGAAATATTGCAATCAGCGCCCTGTAAAAGACAATACTGAAGGAGGAATAGGAATCTATAGCCCGCACCCAGACCGGGGCCAGGGAAAAACAAAACGCCCCGAGCAAAGTCATGAAAAGCCCTTTTATACGGGGGTTCATCTTACCGGAATCCGTTGCCTTGACCTGCTTGCTGCCCATTATATCATACCCGTTGTTCCAGGAGCGGAGATTTAGAAATAAGTCCGGATCGTTAAGCAAACTATACTTCCGAGGATTTTATCTATACTACTATCAGGCTTATGTCAAACAGACCCTGTATCATCAAATACCAGCAGAATCCAATAATTGGACTGATTTCTGAATCCGGACACAGGCCCGGTCCTTTTTTCCCAATAAAACAGGAAGTCTTGTGTGGATACTATCATTTTGGCTCCGCTTAAGCTTGCACCTTTTAATTCTCCCTGATAGAAATTTTAGAGGTTTGCAATTATACATTCAAGGGATTTGGCAATCAAAACAAACAATTAAAATCCAGGAGAAGAGCATATGCAAGATGTAGTTATTGTCAGTGCCTGTCGCACGGCTATTGGGACCTTCGGCGGCAGCCTGAAGAATCTGGACGGGGCGAAGCTGGGCAGTGCAACCATGGACGAATGCGTACGTCGCGCAGGTATTGACCCCGCTATTATCGACGATGTGAGATACGGTTGCTGCATGGAACACCACGACACCCTGAACGTCTCCAGGATAGCGGCTTTAAAGGCCGGCATACCGGATGCGGTACCTGCAGCCACCGTCAACCGGGTGTGCACTTCGGCCATGGAGGCGGTAATATCCGGGATGGCGATGATACAAGCCGGAATGGCTGACGTGATCCTGGCCGGAGGAATGGAACACATGTCCGGGGTACCCTATGCCCTGCCCGGGGCGAGGTGGGGATACAGACTGCAGGACAACAAGGTGGAGGACGCCCTGATTCACGCACTGCACGCCGGATCCCACCACCTCCCCCTCTCGGGGGACGCACCCCTGGATACCAGCAACCCTCCTGCGAGCGACTTTTTGGGTAAACCCTATATCATGGGTCATACTGCGGAGTTTGTTGCAGACAAATACTGCATCAGCAGGGAGGAGATGGATGAAGTTGCCCTGCGCAGCCACAATAACGTGGAGAGGGCGAATCAGCAGGGCGACTTCTCCGAGGAAATCGTGCCCCTGGAAGTCCCCAAGCGCAAGAAGGAAACATTCACTTTCGATACCGACGAACACTACCGTCCGGGACTCAGCATGCAAGATCTGCAAAAGCTGCCCCCTGCCTTTATTCCGGAAGACGGCAAGGTAACTGCCGGCAATGCCAGCGGACTAAACGACGGTTCCGCAGGCCTTATGCTGATGTCCGCCACCAAGGCAAGGGAACTGGGGCTCACACCCCTGGCCACTATCAAGGCAGCGGGCAGGGGAGCTTGCCATCCCGCAATCATGGGGCTTTCCCCTGTTCCGGCAGTCAACGACCTCTTGCAAAAAACCGGATTAAAGATTCCGGATTTTGACCTGGTCGAGCTAAACGAGGCGTTTGCAGCTCAATACCTGGGATGCGAGCGCGACCTGAATCTGGACAGGGAGAAAACCAATATCAACGGATCCGGTATAGGCATCGGCCATCCGGTGGGAGCTACCGGGGCCAGGATCATGGTCACCCTGATACATGCCTTGCGCAACAAGGGACTCAATCTGGGCCTGGCTACTCTTTGCGGCGGAGGCGGAGTCTCCATGTCCTGTGCACTGGAAATAAACTCCTGATACCCGGTTTTGAGCTAATACAGGCCCGGGCAGGATTAGTCCCGGGCCTTTAACATTGCTCCTCCATTTCAGGTAGCAAGGCATTGGTCGATAAATTGCACAACAAAAAATAAATTTGGCTTGCACAAATTTTCAATAAAAGTTAAGCAACTCCTATATGAGCACAGATAACAACAAGGACTTAATCATAGTGGAATCCCCTGCCAAGGTGAATACCATAAAGAAATTTCTGGGAAATAATTTTATGGTTGAGGCTTCGGTTGGACACATCCGGGATCTTCCCACCAAAGAGTTGGGAGTGGACGAGGAAAACGGCTTCACACCGGTTTATCAAATCTCCTCTGGCAAGAATAGCGTAGTGCAGAAATTGAAAAAACTGGCTGAGCAGTCCAATACTGTCTACCTCGCCCCGGACCCGGACAGGGAGGGAGAAGCCATCGCCTGGCATGTAGCCAAGCTTATCCAGGATAAGAATCCCAATATCAAGCGCATCCAATTCAACGAAATCACATCCGGGGCTGTACAACAGGCCCTGGAATCCCCCAGGGGGCTGGACGAACGGCTTTTTTACTCCCAACAGGCACGGCGTATACTGGACAGGCTGGTGGGATACAAGATTTCCCCCTTGCTCTGGCAGAAGGTGAAAAGGGGAATCTCTGCAGGAAGAGTGCAATCCGTTGCCTTGAGATTGATCGTGGAGAGGGAAAAGGAACGCCTGAATTTCGAGCCCCAGGAATACTGGATTTTTAAAAGTCAGCTTCAAGCAGGTGAACAAGAGGAATTCGAATCCGAGCTTTGGAAGCTGGACGGAAAAAAGGCACATATCGGGTCCGGGGAAGAAGCCCAGGCACTGGAAGATGAAGTAAGGCAGTGCAGTTTCTACGTGCACAAGGTGGAGGAAAAACAGAAAAACCGCCAGCCCAAGCCTCCGTTTATAACCTCCAGCCTGCAGCAGGAAGCCAGCAACAGGTTCAATTTTTCGGCAAAAAAGACCATGACCCTGGCCCAAACCCTGTATGAAGGTGTGGATTTAAAGAGCAGGGGCACCACTGCACTTATCACCTATATGAGGACTGACTCGGTCAGGGTGTCAAAGGATGCCCAGGATGCAGCCAAGGACTGGATAGTTCAGAACATGGGAAAAGAGTACCATCCGGGCAAACCCAGGAACTTCAAGAGCAAGAACACTGCCCAGGACGCGCACGAGGCAATCCGGCCGGTGGATGTCTTTATCACCCCGGCGGAAGTAAAAAGCACCCTGTCCAATGATCTGTACAAGTTGTACAACTTGATCTGGACCCGCTTCGTGGCCTCGCAAATGTCTCCGGCCAAGGTGTGGGACAGTACTGTTACCATCAAGGCGGGCAGGACCGAATGGAGGTCCAAGGGTTCCAGGCTGATCTTCCCGGGTTTCTTGAGTATCTATTCCCCGGAGGATGCCCTGAAGGAAGTAAGGCTCCCCGAACTCTCGGAGAACCAGGAACTGGCACTGAAAAAATTGAGCAAGGAACAGAAATTTACCCAACCCCCTGCCAGGTTCACAGAGGCCTCGCTAGTGAGAAAGCTGGAAGAAAAAGGCATAGGCAGGCCCTCAACCTATGCCCAGATCCTGTCCACCATCAGGGACAGGGAATACGTACGCATGGAAAAGAAACAGTTCGTACCCACCGAACTGGGCTATACTGTCAACGATATGTTGGTTAATCATTTCTCCAGCCTGGTGGACGTGGGATTTACCGCAGACATGGAGAAAAATCTTGACAAGGTAGCTGATGGGGAACTGAACTGGCAACAGTTGCTATACGATTTCAGCGAGGACTTTTACCCTACCCTGGAAAAAGCGGAAAAGAACATGTCCCAGGTCAAAGGTGGCATGGAGACAGACATCACTTGTGAGAAGTGTGGCAAGCCCATGTTGATCAAGTTCGGCAAGAACGGGGAATTTTTGGCTTGCAGCGGTTATCCGGAATGCAATAATACCACTGACTTTGTCCGGGACGAAAACGGCAAACTGCAAGTAATAGAGAAAAAACCCCAAAATCTCCAAAAAATGGGTACCTGCCCCAAGTGCGGTTCGGATCTGGTATTAAAGAAAGCCAAGACCGGGAACAGGTTTATAGCATGCTCCAATTTCCCGGATTGTAAACATGCAATGTCCTACAGTACCGGAGTACCCTGTCCCAACGAGGGATGTAAAGGTGAACTGGTGGAAAAAAGCACCAAGGGCAAAAAAGTGTTCTATGCCTGCAACCAGTACCCTGACTGCAAGTATGCGGTTTGGAACTTTCCGGTCCAGGAGACATGCCCCCAATGCAACAGCCCGATTTTGCTCTGGAAGAGCACTAAGTCCAGGGGGGAGCACCTTGCCTGTCCTGAAAAGGAATGCAAGTACTGGAGGGAGATCGAGCAGGAGGAGTCAACCGAGAACGGCTAACAAGTACTAACTAAAATTACCATCCGGAAATTCCTGATTTCCGGATATGGAAAATAGTAAGTTTTCAATTCGGAAACTAACTAGTGTGCTGGCATACTTTAAATGTCACTCAGAATAAGCACGTTCATTGAAAGTCTTTCATCCCGGACCCCGTATCGGGGTACGGGGCAGGCTTTGATCCGGGATCCAGTCTTTTTTCCGTTTTTCTAGATTCCGGCCTTCGCCGGAATGACATTAGTGTAAAAGCGACAAATTATGTGTGACAAAGCACTAGCTCCAGACACTAGAATATGGCTTCCCGGTCCTTTATTCCCAGAAAGTAGAGGATGGCATCCAGTCCCACGTTGCTTATTGCCTGCTCAGCTCCCTGCCGTACCATCGGCTTTGCATGAAAGGCTATTCCCAGGCCCGCGAGATCCAGCATGGGCAAATCATTTGCACCATCACCCACCGCAATGGTCTGTTCCAGGGATATATTCTCATAGTCAGCCAAATACTGAAGCAGTTCAGCCTTTTTGGGCCCATCCACAATGTCCCCCATGAGCCTGCCGGTCAAATAACCGTTTTCTATTTCCAGTTCATTGGCGTATAGGTAATCCAGGTTAAGTTTGGAACTCAAAACTTGACCGAAATACGTGAATCCGCCGGAGAGGATGGCTACTTTATACCCAAGTATCTTCAAGTTGGAGATAAGCCTCTCAGCACCTTCTGTAAGGGGCACATTCTCTGCCACTTCGTCCAATACCGAAGTGGGCAGACCCTGCAAGAGTTCCACCCTCTTGCTCAAGCTCTGTTTGAAGTCCAGTTCCCCCTGCATTGCTGACTCGGTTATCCTGGACACCTCATCGCCCTTTCCAGCCTTGTAGGCCAACTCATCTATAACTTCTGTCTGGATCAGGGTGGAATCCATGTCGAAGGCTATCAGTCTCCTGTGCCTCCTGTAGGGGGTATTTTCCTGCAAGCCAATATCCACCCCGAATGTCCGGGATATATTCAAAAACTGGGCTCTCATGGTCTTGAGCTCTATGGGATTTCCTCGGATGGAAAACTCGAAACAGGCGACAGAGGAGTCATTCAGGGAAGCGTTTGTGGACTTCCTGGCTGAAAGCCTGTTGATATAATATATGTCCAGGCCCTGTTGCTCTATGAGTTCCGTGATCTGGGCAATGTGTTTTGACGTCAGCGTCCTGCCCAGCAAGGTGATTATATATTGTTTCTTACCCTGTGATTTTACCCAGCTTTCGTATTGTTCCGTATTTATGGGAATGTAGTCTATTTGTAAATGCAGGTTATGGGCCTGATAAAGGATTTCTTTTAAAAGTGGCTCTATCTGCTGGTGTTCCGGGAACTTTAAAAGCAGGGCCAGGGAAATGTGGTCGTGTATAACCGCCTGGGAAATATCCAGGACAGCGATTTCGTAATTCTTCATACAGGAAGCCAATTTGGCGACCGTCCCCGGTTTATGGGTACCTGTGATATTAATTAAATAGATTTCTGACATAATATCTTTATTTGCAGTGAAAAAACTGTTGTCAAACTGCTGCCGAAACCAGCAACCCTTTTGTGACTTCACTGAATGCCGGTTTCTTGGCAGCAAAATGAATTCGGTGTCTGCCTGTTCAACTCCCTGGACCCTATAAATCCTGAAATGCCTGCTCCACTTTTTGCAAGGCGTTTACCAAAGTATCTTCATCCAGTGCGTAGGATATCCTGATGCAATCGTCGTCACCGAACGCTACTCCGGGTACCAGGGCTACACCGGCCTGTTCCAGCAAATAGGTGCACATTTGTGTGGAATCCTGGATTTTGCCGTTGTACAAGCTACTTATCTCTGGAAACAAGTAAAACGCCCCGTCTGGTTTGGGGCAAGTCACCCCGCTCCAATCCTGTATAATTTTCAGTGCCCTATCCCTCCTTTGGGAAAACAACTTCCTGGAATCCTGCAGAAAGTCGTGCGGGCCCTGCAGTGCTTCCAATGCCGCATACTGGGCTATGGAACAGATATTGGAAGTGCTTTGTCCCTGCAATTTGTTCAGATTGGAGATCACCCCGGGATCAGCCATGACGAATCCCACTCTGATACCGGTCATGGCAAAACTCTTGGAGAGCCCGTTCACTATCGCCACGTTTTCCGGATGGGATTCAAACCATTTAACAGCAGAACTTTGCTTTGCAGGGGGATATACAAGTTGATCGTAGATTTCGTCCGAAATAATGAAAAGTCCCTTGTTTATGGCCCAGTCCAGGATCGCGTCCAGGTCTCTTTGGCTGTAGTGCGCCCCGGTGGGGTTGGAGGGACTGTTGATCACCAGCACCTTGGTGTCCTTGCTTATATATTCCTCCAGCAAGCCGGGCTCTACTTGAAAGTTTTGTTCCGCACTGCTGGGTACTATAACCGGATTACCGGCAGCCAATTTCACCATATCAGGGTAACTGACCCAGTAGGGTCCCGGAATCAAGACTTCATCCCCGGGGTTCAACAGTATCTGCATCAAGTTGTACAGCCCCTGCTTCCCGCCATTGGTGGTGGTGAGCATTCTATTCTCCGGCTCTACCCCGTAGTAAAAGGAAAAATACCCGGATACGGCTTTTAACAATTCCGGCAGTCCGGGAACAGGTGTATATCCGGTGTGCTTAGCGTCCACTGCCTGTTTCATTGCCTGCATCACGTTTTCCGGCGGGGAAAAATCCGGTTCCCCGGCTGCAAGGCTTACCACGTCCCTACCCTGGGACCTGAGTTCCGCTGCCCTTGAGTTTATGGTCAAGGTAGCTGAAGGGCTTACTTGATTGATCCTGTCTGAAAATTGCATTCTAACACCTTTACCTGTCTATTTTGAAAGCCTGAAAAGGGGTTTGGTCCGGATAGTCGATTAATATAAAAGACTCTTATCTGGGATCACCCGTTCTTAACCACTTAGCTGATAACCGATAACGGTTAACTTCTTGCATGCTTCGTTGTGCCAGACAAGGCTTAATCTTTCGCTGTAGTCTCACTTGTTTTGCAAAAGATTCTTTATTTCCTTCAACTCCGCCTTTATCTCAGACATCACTGTCCACCACTGGTTGTTTTCCTCCAGCTTTCTCTTGGCTCCTTCGATTGTCATCTTTTGATCGTAGAGCAGAGTTTTTATCCTGCGCAAAAGTTCTATATCCTCCTGTGTGTACAACCTTTGCCCACGGGGCGACCTCAAGGGTTCCAACTGGGGGAATTCACTTTCCCAATACCTGAGGACATAGGCTTCTACTTGCAGTAACCTGGATACCTCTCCTATTTTGTAGGTGCTGTATTCTTTGCTTGACGAATTCATAATTCCGGGATAGCCGGTTAAATTCAGGTCATGCCTGCTCAGGGGAAGCGCACTGATAAATTGTTTATTATTAAATCTCCCAATTTAGAGTGTTTTTCATCCACTTCCTCATCGGTTAAGGTACGGTCTGTGTGTCGATAAGTCATACGGAAGGTAAAATGTCTGTCCCTGGAATCATTGGGTTGATAAAGGTCTATCAGGACGCAATCTCGCAAGTGGTCAACATTGGAGTCCTCAACCAGGTCGATTATGTCCTTGTACTTGACACTGTGGGAAGCGATCACGGTCATATCCCTGTGTACCGGCGGGAATTTGGGCCAGGAATTATAACTGTATCCACTGCAAATATATTGCTGATATATCCTGTCCAAATCGAATTCAGCCAACCAGATCTCGTTTCTGCCCAGGTAGTTTTTGACCAGTTCAGTCCGCAATTTACCGGCTACAGCAATCTCCATTTCCCCCAGGTAAACACCTATTGCCGGTTCCAGAAATGGGTGTTCCTGCACGCGGGTCATACTGTGTGCCAAAACACCCATGGATTCGAAAAAGTGCTCCATATACCCCTTGAGATCCAAAAAATCCATCTTTTCCATCTTGTGGGGCCAAACTCCGGGATTTCGCAGGCCATGCAGGGCAATACCCAATTTATTTGTTTCTCTGGCCCGAGTTTCCGAACTGGTGTCCTTGGTAAAAGTACGAGCGACCTCGAACAGGTGGAGGTCCTTATTGCCCTGGCTAAGATTGTAACGCAAAGCGGTTAAAAGTCCCGGGACCAAGAGGGGACGCAATGTGTTTTGATCCGAAGTGAGGGGATTGTACAAGGGGATAGTGTTTTCATCCAAGATATGCAATGACTCCAGTTCCTTGTGCCCGACAAAACTGTAATTCACAGTTTCCTGCAATCCCAATCCCCTGGCCCAATCCTGTACTTTCCCCAGGAAACGGTAAGTGGCACTGCTGTAGTCAGTGGCTTTGACATTTTGTTCCAATTGCTTGGATATTTTGGGTAGATGGGCAGGTATATTCTCCAGGCCATAAACCCGTCCCACTTCTTCCACCAGATCTTCCTCCCGTTCCAGGTCCAACCTATGGCTGGGAGGAATTACATTCCACACCCCATTTTTGGATTGCTTTATCTCGCAACCCAGGTTTTGCAATATTTCACCGCATGTGGAATCTCCTATCTCCAGGCCCAGTAATTGACCGGAGCGCTTGGGCCTGAAACTTATCCCAGGGGGATTCCAGGGCAAGGGTTCTTTTTTGGCTACCCCCTGCAGGAGTTTTCCGCCAGCTATTTGCTGCATCAATGATGCGCATCTCTCCAGGGCGGTAATAGCCCCGGGTTGATCAACTCCCCTCTCGAACCTGTAGGAGGAGTCGCTGGAAAGGTTCAATTTACGGGCGGATTTCCTTATCAAGGTGGAATTGAACACTGCGCATTCCAGCAGGACCTCTCTACTGTGGGAGTTTATTTCACTGTTGGCGCCTCCCATTATCCCGGCCAGTGCAACTGGCCTATCCCGGTCCTGTATAAGCAGATTCTCAGGGGTTAGTTCCCTTTCTTCCCCATCCAGGGTAGTAAATTTCTGTCCTTCCTCTGCCCTGTCTACATTTATTTGATTGCCACTGATAAGGCTCTTGTCAAAAGCATGCAAAGGTTGGCCGAATTCCAATAGCACGTAATTGGTTATATCCACTATATTGTTGATTGGCCTAAGACCCATGGCAATCAGGCGGTAACGCAACCAAGCGGGGCTGGAGTCCACATCCACTCCCTTGAGGATCCGGGTTTGATACAAGGGACAATCTGTGGGATTGCTGATATTGATCTCCAACTCATCGCTGCAATTGGGCAACTCCTCTGACAAGGGCATAGAAGGCAAATTCAGCGGGAGGTGATAATAGGCTGCGACTTCCCTGGCTATACCCAGGATACTTAAACAATCCGCTCGGTTGGGGGTTATATCTATATCCAGGATAGTGGTGTCCAAATCCAGTTCCTTGCTGATTGGCTCCCCGGCAGATGTCTGTTTCGGGAGCACCATTATTCCGGATTTGTCCTGGCCCAGTGAGAGTTCGTATTCTGAACAGATCATTCCCTGGGAGCCACTGCCGCGGATTTCGGTCTCCCGAATCCTCTGGCCCGAGGGAAGTATTGATCCCGGGAGGCCCACTGGGACCTTTTGTCCCTTTTTGACATTGGGGGCCCCGCATACAATGGATTTGTTTGCAGACGCAGCTGTATCCACATCGCAAATGCACAACTTGTCCGCGTTGGGATGGGGCTGGACATCTTGTACATATCCTACGACAATATCTTCCAAATGGGAAAAGGGATTGAAGGTCTCTTCAACCTCCAGGCCCAACATAGTCAAGCAATGGACTAATTCCTCTGGAGAGCCCTTGAAGGGGGTTAGTTCCAATAACCATTTATAGCTCAGATACATTTATTCACCCTTAACTAGTGTCCATCCGGAAATTCCAATTCCCCGGATATGGAAAAAGTAAATTTTCAATTCGGAAACCAACTAGTGCTCGGACGAAAACTCAGCCATCTACAT
The DNA here is from genome assembly GCA_913055815.1 of uncultured Desulfohalobiaceae bacterium. Classification (GTDB taxonomy): domain Bacteria; phylum Desulfobacterota; class Desulfovibrionia; order Desulfovibrionales; family Desulfothermaceae; genus CAJXKR01. The sequence goes on from CAJXKR010000016.1 coordinate 14,189, forward strand.
CAAAGCTTTAAGCCCTCGCCACTTCGTAGTCGAAATTGCCCTCGCTCCTTGTATCTGGGCAAATTCAGATCCAATCACTGTTCTCGGTCAGGCACTAACTAGCTGGCAGTCGATTGAACTGATTTAAAAAGCGCAGATCATTGTCAAAGAACAACCTCAAATCATCTATCCCGTACTTTAACATAGCCACCCGTTCCACTCCCAGACCGAAAGCGAAACCGGAATATATTTCAGGATCGTAATTAACAGCCTTGAATACCTGGGGATCTATCATTCCGCATCCCAGTATCTCCACCCAACCGGTCTGGCTGCAGACCCTGCAGGGTTCATTGTTTACCTTTCCGGAACCATTGCAGATAACGCAGCTAATATCCACTTCCGCACTGGGTTCGGTAAAAGGGAAAAAGCTGGGTCGAAATCTTACCCTGGTGTTAGAGGAAAATATACTCTGTACAAAATATGTCAGCGTTCCCCGCAGTTCTGCCATGGTCACGCCAGTATCCGCAAGGAATCCTTCTATTTGATGAAACATCGGGGAATGAGTCAAGTCCGCATCCCGCCTGTAGACCTTGCCAGGTGCTATTGCAGCTACGGGTGGTGTTTGGCCTAGCATGGTCCGGATCTGTAGCGGTGATGTATGTGTGCGCAACACCAGGGACTCGGTAACGTACAATGTGTCCTGCATATCCCGGGCAGGATGATTCTGGGGGATATTCAGGGCCTCAAAATTGTAAAAGTCGGTTTCTATTTCCGGTCCGGTAACTATATCAAAACCGATTTTTTCAAAAACACTGCAGATTTCGTCCAGAACCTGGGAGACCGGATGCACTGATCCCTGCCAGGGCCTTCTGCCCGGCAAGGTGTAGTCGAACTGGGAAAAATCCTGTTCTGCAACGGATTTTTCCAGTTCCTTTTGCTTGGCTTCGACTGCATCCTTTAACCTGGATTTGATTTCATTTGCAGTCTTGCCAAAGGTCGGGCGCTCCTCGGCCGGAAGATTCGGCAGCTTGTCCATTATTTCGGCCAATTTGCCCTTTCTTCCCAAATACTGCACGCGCAACTCTTCAACTTCCTTGTCGGAAGTCAGATTGTTCAAGGAGTCGTTAAATTCCTGTTCCAACTCCTTGAGCTTGTCCAATAATTCCCGGGACTGTTCAGGCAATTTATTGCACCTTTTGTTTGGCAAGTTCTACCAGTTTGGAGAAGCCCTCTTTATCGTTTACCGCCATGTCTGCCAGGACTTTGCGGTTTAGGTCGATTTCCTGCTGTTTCAAACCGTTCATAAACTTACTGTAGGACAATCCGTGCTGCTGAGTGGCAGCATTGATGCGCATGATCCAGAGTTTCCTGAAATCTCTCTTCTTGCGCCTTCTGTCCTTGTAAGCGTCCTGCATGGCATGATCGACTGCTTCCTTGGCCTTGGTATAGAGATTACTTCTGCTTCCCCTGTACCCCTTGGCCTTTTTCAGGAATTTCTTGTGCTTCTGATGCTTGGTCTTTCCTCTGTTTATACGCATATTACCTCCGTTGGTATTTTACTTCTTCTTTTGTATAGCGATTATCTATCCGGATATAAGGATTTAAGCTCCGGACTCCGGCATCTGGCTGTCATGAAACAGATAATCGCCTGACACATACTAGTGGCTATTTATAAGGAATCAAGGGCCGCAAGGATTTTACATTATGGGGGTGGGCCACGGTGCCTTTTCGCAAGTTCCTTTTCCTTTTCCTATTTTTCTTGGTCAACAAATGGCTGTGGAATGCCTGATTCCTTTTGATCTTACCACTGCCTGTCTTTTTGAACCTCTTGGCTGCTCCTCTGTGAGTTTTGATTTTAGGCATATTTCCTCCTTGTATCGAAACAGGCGTAACCTGTATTTTGTTTGGCAGCTATCCCGATCCAGGCTTCACTAAGGGCTGGAGAAGGTTTGCACTGCAGGATAGCTAGCACACAATTGGGCAAAAGTATCAGTACGGCAAAAATAAATTCGATGTGTTATTTTTGTGACTGAGGCGCCAGGATGATATGTATGGTTTTCCCTTCTGCTTTGGGTTCCTGTTCCACTTTTGCAATATCCGAGACTTCATCCATGATCTGCTTGATCAGATCTTCTCCGTATTGTTTATGCACTATTTCCCTGCCCCTGAAAAACAAAGTGACCTTGCATCTATCTCCCTTGCTGATGAACCTGCGTACGTGCTTTATCTTGGTTTGTAAATCGTGCTCGTCAGTTTTGGGCCTTATCTTCACTTCTTTCAGTTGAACCTGAACCTGTTTTTTCTTGGCTTCTTGCTGTCTTTTCCGGAGTTGGTACTGGTACTTCCCGTAATCCATCAATTTACAAACAGGAGGGTTTGCCTTGGGAGCAACTTCCACCAGATCCACCCCTTGTTCGGTTGCCATATCCAGTGCTTCCTGAGTGGACATTATCCCCATTTGTTCACCGTCATCCTTAACCACCCTCACCTCGGGTGCTTTAATCTGATTGTTCCGTTTGGTATTAGTAGCCGAAGTTATAGTACATTCCTCCGTTTTTAAATGGTTCCAAAGAATCTTGATTTATTGTTTCCCCGACCTGGCTCAAATCCATGGCTCCCAGATTCTTACCACCCAACAGGCGCACGTTTACTTGTTCCGCCTGAACCTCGTTGTCACCTACTACAAGCACGTAGGGTATTTTCATTAATTGAGCCTGTCTAACCTTGTATCCCAGCTTTTCGTTTCTAAGGTCCTTGTCTACGCGAATGCCACTTGAACGCAGTTGATTGAAGCATTCCTCGGCAAATGGGATATGGTCGTCGGTAATAGTAAGGATCCTGGCCTGCTCCGGAGCGAGCCACGTTGGCATGGCCCCTGCGAAATGTTCTATCAGTACCCCGAAAAATCTTTCCACTGCCCCCAGTATGACACGATGTATCATAACAGGACGGTGTTTTTCCCCGTCCTCCCCGATATAGTTCAAGTCGAACTTGTCCGGCAGGGTAAAGTCGCATTGAACGGTGGCACATTGCCATTTCCGGTTCAGTGCATCCTTTAGCTTCACATCGATTTTTGGGCCATAAAATGCCCCATCCCCGGGACAAATCCCGTATTCCAAGCCCAGTGAATCCAGTGCATCCATAAGTGCTTGTGTTGACTTTTCCCAAGCCTCCTCGGTCCCGATGGATTTTTCCGGACGAGTGGAAATCTCTACCTCGTATTCGAAACCGAAGAGTTGCATCACATCCTGTACAAATCTCACTATGGAAGTAATCTCGTCCTGTAATTGATCCGGCCTGCAGAATATATGTGCATCATCCTGAGTAAACTGCCTAACTCGCATTAATCCGTGCATTACTCCGGATTTTTCGTGCCTGTTCACAGTCCCAAGCTCGAAATATCTCTTGGGCAAATCCCGGTAACTGCGCAAGTCGGAATTGTATATCAGCATGTGGGAAACGCAGTTCATGGGCTTTATCCCGTAGACCTGATCCTCTATTTGGGAGAAGTACATGTTGTGCCCATAGTTCTGGTAATGGCCGGATTTTTCCCACAGTTCCTTTCTCAGCAGTCTCGGACCCCGGACGATTTCGTAGCCGCGTTTCAAGTGTTCCTTGGTCTCGAAATCTTCCAAAATAGTCCTTATCAGGGCCCCTCTGGGATGAAAAATAGGCATCCCGGGTCCCGCCTCGTCGGAAAAGCTGAACAAGTCCAGCTCCCTGCCCAATTTCCTGTGGTCCCGCCGGGCAGCTTCCTCCAGTTTATTCAAGTAATCCTTGAGTTCCTTTTCTGTTGGCCAGGCAGTGCCATAGATCCTCTGAAGCATGACATTGTTCTCGTCCCCGCGCCAATAGGCACCGGCAACAGAAGTCAGCTTGAATGCCTTGATCATGCCCGTGGATGGCAAGTGCGGACCCGAGCAAAGATCCAGGAAATCTCCCTGGGAATAGAGGCTTACTTCCGGATCCTGCATTTCTTCCAAAAGTTCCAGTTTCAAGTTTTCGTTTCTATCAGCAAATATTTCCTGGGCTTTTTGTTTGGATACAACCTCGCGTTGAAAAGCAAGATCCGAATCTATGATTTCCTGCATCTTGTTTTCAATAGCTGATAGGTCCTCTGGGGTAAAGGTATGTTCACATTGGATATCGTAGTAAAATCCTTCCTCTATCGAGGGACCTATTCCGAATTTGGCAGAAGGAAACAGGTCCTTTACAGCCTCTGCCATTACATGGGCGGTACTGTGCCTCAGGATATCCCGCCCTTCTTCGCTGTCCAGATAAAGCGGAAAAAGCTCTTCACAGTCCGCGGGAACGGATTGATCCAGGTCCATCAAGCGAGTGTCGCACTTGGCGGCAACCACGCGTTTGAATTTCTTCCCGCTCAAATTCTGCCTGAAAAGGTCCTGGACCATCTCTCCGGAATTATATTCTATCTCTTGATCATCCAAGCGAATTTGCAATCTTGTCTCCCTTTTTGACCCTTGCTCCAAAAACGAAATAGGGAGGCTGAGGCCTCCCTACCTATTTACGGTTTAATAGGCGCGAGGAGATTTGAACTCCTGCCCCCTTGCGCGTCAAGCAAGTGCTCTACCCCTGAGCTACGCGCCTGAATGTGCCTTAGTAATAGAAATTAATAGCAAGCCAACAAACGATCTGTCAAGCCTATTTTGCTGAAGGCAGCAAATCTAATTTTTTAAAATCAGATTTGCTGTATTTTTTGGGCTTGAATTGACCGATATTTATTATTAGGTTAATATTAACCCGATTTAAGATGAAAGAAAATCAGAAAATTAGAGTATTAGAAAATTAGTTTAAGAAAGACAAGAACCTTGTCCTCCAGGTTAAATTTTTGGTAGCGTAGTTTTTAGGAGACCTAAAGAAAAAGTTGTCATATTGCCCTCCAATGTGAGAAATTGAATTGACTCTCACAAAAGCCACAAAGGAGGACAATATGATTAAAAAAGATATTACGATAGATTTGAATTGTCAATTTAGTTTGCAAATACAAAGCTCTTCTTTTTCTTCTATTTTTAAGGCTTTTCTTCAGCTGTTGCCCCAATTGTTGGAGGAATTTTTTCAGAAAACACTAGTAAGCTTCGCTGAGAATGAAATGAAATCAACAAGAAAGTCATTCGCCTGTAAATGTTGTGGTAATGACACTGAATTTAAGTGGAAGACGCGTCATGGTAAAGCAACATGTATTCTTACTTTGTTTTGCTGGATTACTCTCAGGCAGCTTCAGGTAGAATGCAAGCGGTGCGGCAGCAAGCAGTATATTACCAGGACGTTATTAGACATGGAATCCAAGAAGAGAGTACCTGATGAAACGCGTCGTAAGTTAGCCCTGATCGGAGCTTTGACGTCCTTTAGGGTATCTGAGAAGATCGGCAGTATGTTTGGTTGGGCCATAAATAAGATGACGATATGGAAGTCGGTCCAACTCATCGGATCGAAGATGGAATTTATGTTGGATAGCAATGAGCAGCCCCGGGGAGAGGCGGATGGAACCGGTATAGGAATTAAAGGCATAGCCAAGCGTGGGAAAGAATTGAAGGTATTCGTGCAACACAAGAAAGGTGGTGGAATCAGGGTTGCAGGTGCTGATATTGGCAATTACAACGGCTCCTGGAAGAACATATTTCAAAAAAGTATAGAGGTTATCAAGAGTTTTAACTGTCCATTCCTACTTATGACTGACGGCGACACTTCTATCTTTAATAGTTTAAAAGGAAAAGTTGAAGTCCTGATTCAGCGCTGTTTATGGCATATTCCATACCAGGCAAAGTATTTTTTATGGAAGGACAGTGTTAAACGAAAAAGTAAGGAATGGCTTCATGTAGTAGCAGAACTTATGGAAATTTGCGCAATTCGCCCATTGGTTGACTGTCAAGAAACAATTGATGCGATGCTCGAATCCAAGCGGAACCGCCTGGAAAAGCTCATGGACTATTGTCGTAAACAAGGATATACGCATACTAAAGCCTATCTTGAGAATGCCCGGGAAGATATGTTTACGGCGATAGAGAATCGGCTGGAGGGTAAAACGACCAGCAAGGTAGAACGATTGTTTCGAACAGTGAATATGAGGAGTAAAGTGAGTAAATGGAGTAAACAAGGAGCGCTTAACGTTACCAAAGTGCGCCTTGCTTATTACTATAATGGTTTTGATGCATAAATTTCAAGGAATCATAACTCGATAGTACGCTACAGCCAAAGCCCGTTCTTCCGACGAGCTTTTTAACGGCCCATTCTCAGAACGGGCTTTGGCTTTCGCTTAGGAGAAGCATCATCCGTTTAATATACTTCCATAATCTTATTAAGATGGAGAAAAATTTCCACTAAAAAACAGGAATTTTAGAGCCTATAAAAAATTGTTTAACTGAGGGAGAAACCGAGGGCAATAACCCAGGTCTCCATTTGACAACGCCACCAAAAATTTAACAAGGAATACAAGGAAAAGGATGTTGACCTGTCCAATACCAACATGCGCGACTTGGAAATAACCGGGGTTAATTTAAGCGGAGCAGACCTGAGAAGGGCAGATCTCAGGAATACTTATTTCTATAAAACCAATTTGAAACAGGCCAACCTCTCCGGCGCTGTGATGACCGGAGCCACGTTTGACAATTGCACTATGGATGGAGCTACTATCAGAAAAACAAGGATGAACAAGGTCAAACTGCAAGATTGCTCCATCAACAAAGCAGATTTGAGTAATTCGAGATTGAACGAAGTTACCTTTGTTCAAAGCAACTTATCGTTTTCAACATTAAATAATCTAAAATGCCATGAAACAATTTTTTATAGATCGGAAGTCCAACATTGTGAAGCCAAAAACAGCACATATGAGAAAGGGGTGATAAACGACTCCAAATTCATAGGTTCTGATTTAACCGAT